>JBIISV010000022.1:0-19391 GCA_044340835.1 Polynucleobacter sp. | reverse complement strand
TACCTCATATGCATCGTATTCTGATCATTGCCCCGAACTGGATTGGTGATGCCGTCATGTCCCAACCCCTGCTGGCGAATCTCCAAAACATGTACTCACAGTGCCAGATTGATGTTTTAGCCAGTCCCTGGGTTGCGCCTATTTATCGTGCCTGCACAGAAGTAAACCAAGTCATTGAAGCCAATCTAGAGCATAAACAATTACAGTGGAGCTTACGTAAGCAGCTAGCAAGACAACTCGAAAAAAATCAATACGACGCCTGCTATGTTCTACCCAATAGCTTCAAGTCTGCCCTCATACCTTGGCTTGCCAACATTCCGCTCCGCATTGGCTATCGAGGAGAGATGCGCTTTGGGCTCATTAACCTTGCCTTAGATAATCCAAGTAAGTTAAATCGTCCACCAATGGTGAATCATTATCTAGCGCTAAGTAATGCGCTAGAGCATTCAATAGAGATGGATACCAATGAGGTAGCAAAACCCACGCTCAATATTTCATCTTCAGCCAAAGTATCTATCAGCGCTAAGTTGAAGGCAGCTGCGGTCAATGAAGCGTTAATCTATACACTCTCTCCGGGTGCTGAGTACGGAGTAACAAAGCGCTGGCCTACTGAGCACTTTGCCAATCTCGCACAGCAGCTTATTCGCATTGAGCCAGATGCTCATGTGATTCTTTTGGGTAGTAAAGCGGATCATGCTTTAGCTAGTAGTATTCAAGCTCAAGCAGGCCATCTCCCAAAAATTCATAACTGGTGTGGCAGCACCTCACTCGATGAAGCTATTGCAATCATCGGCATGAGTAAAGCACTTGTGAGCAATGACTCGGGCTTAATGCATATCGGTGCTGCATTAAAAGTTCCTCAAGTAGCCATTTTTGGCTCGAGCGATCCACATCACACGCCCCCGCTATCGAATCAGGCAAAAGTACTTTGGCTTAACTTACCGTGTAGCCCCTGTCATAAAAGAGAATGCCCACTAGGCCATCTCAAATGTTTAAAAGATATCCTGCCAGAAACCGTATTGAGTACCATCCAAACACTTCATTAATCTTGTAGCAAACCACTAGAAAGTAAGCCATGTCTAAACTCGCTCGACTCTTTCAGAATGCTGATGAAGTAGTGGAAGCCTGGCGGGATGCACTTAAGCATCGTGACGTCAAAAGCGCTTTAGCAATCTGGTTGGATGATGACTCTATTACTTGCGTTCTACCTGAAGGCCAACGCTTAAGTGGTCATGAAGAAATTCGGGCTGGCCTAGAGCGCCTCCTAGCAAAGCAAGCACTCTTTCTGGAGCCTATTGCCTGTATTAGTCACTCTGTTTTAGGAGCTGCCGTCTACGATACTACTGAAGCAGTTCACCTTAAACCAGATCAAATTGAAGCAGCATTCTTTCTGAACATTACCTTAGTTCTTCTGCAAGATAGTCAAGGCTGGCGGATTGCACATTTACATGCAAGTCACTCTACTGAAGATACTTTTGATGCCCCATCGACTCCACATGGATTGCATTAAGCAAACGATGTTAAAAAGATTGCCGCCTCATGGATGAGCAAGTACTGCGGTCACTCATCAAATGGCCCCATGTTCCAAATTGCTTTGGCTGGCTTGCGCTAGATCGCCGCGGACAATGGCGTATGCGCGATGAGTATGCTCAAGCCAATCAACTAGCAGGAAGTGTAATTCAACATGCAGCCTTAAATGAATTTATTGCCAGAAACTATGCCCATGATTCATTAGGAAGATATTTCTTTCAGAATGGTCCACAACGTGTATTTATCACACTTGATGCTACTCCGTGGATTGTGCGCATGACCCCAAAAAAAGATGGTTCATCCCAGAGTCTTGAGTTACTAACGCAGTGTGATACCCCGATGCAAGCTCAAGGAGCGCTGAGTGATGAAAAAGGTAATATCTACATTACTGGATTCATCTCACAATCACATTCAGATAGAGTAGACAGCACTATTTTTACTAAAACAGCACATCTATCGGTCGCACTTTTACACGATCATGATTTAGATCTATTTTCAGATCAGTCTAAAGTTCAAGAAGATGCTTGTAGCTTTAAGGGTTTATGGCAATGGGATGGTAAAAATCTAGCCATTGAGCCCATTCACTCCGCAGAATTAAGTCAACGCTTTCACTTCATCAAGTTACCGAGCAATTGATTAGCTGGGCATATTTTTGCCTTGCTCCCTAAGCTCCTCTTGGTACTGCTTTTGCATTTCGCGTAGGCGTGCATCAATAGTCGAGACTTGATAAAAATCAGCACCACCAGAAGATCTCGCTATTTTGAGTTGCTCAATTGCTGATGGCCATGCACCCTCTAGGGCATACTTTTCACCAAGGGCGTAATGACGCATTGGCACATTTTTAGCTTGATCATACGCATTAGAAAGCATCGTCCACCAAACTACCTCATTAGGCTGAACCCTGGTGCGGGCTTTTAACCAAGTGATTGCATCGTTAGTCCGACCTAACTTGAGATAGGCATTCATCATGGCCGCACCAGCTGCATAGGACTGCGGATACGCTTTTAAGGCTGCCTGAGCCATTTGCAGTGCTTCGTCGCTCTTCCCCCTGGCTAGCGATAGTTCGGAAGAGGTAATGTCCAAGGAAAGACTCTGTCTCTGAATAGGCGATCCCGGAGCGCTAGCACTATTAGCTAGATTACGTGCTTGCTGTAAGTAACTTGCAGCCTGATCGAGCTTACCCTGCTTTTGCGCTAGGAGCGCAAGTCCGTAAAAGCCTTCTATCTGCTTTCCTGGGGCTGACTGCTTACTTAAAGCCTCAAAGATATTTTTTAAATCATACATCTGACTAGAACTTCCAGATTGCTCCATACGAGCCCGAGCTTTAATGAAATAAAACTCTACTGCGGTCGGTATATTTTTGTTGGCGATATTACGAGCACGATCCTGCATATCAGCAATACGATCGGTAGTTAATGGGTGTGTGCGCACATAAGAAGGTACACCGCTATCCATAATCCCAGTAGCTTTTTGTAAGCGCTGGAAAAATCCTGGAGCTCCATTCACGTCATAACCACTAGCAGCAAGTATCTGAAAGCCAATACGATCTGCCTCACGCTCTGCATCTCTGGAGTAGGAAAGCTGATTATTTACCGCAACCGCTTGACCTCCCTGCATTAGGCCAGCAGCCGCACCTGGATTACGAGAGGCAGCTAAGGCGCCTAATAATATTCCAGCCAAAGCAATCATCGTATTGGTGGCTTGCTTATCCATTTGACGTGCTAAGTGCCGCTGCAAAACATGTCCTGTCTCATGCCCCATCACTGAAGCTACCTCAGAATCTGATTCAGCGCTGACCAATAGTCCTGTATGAAAACCAATAAATCCGCCCGGTAAGGCAAACGCATTAATGCTACTATCTTTAACAGCGAATACTTCAAAGCTATAGGCACCACTACCTTGCTCATTAGCCCCCCCTAGTTGCAATCGTTTTGCAGCCTCTAGTAAACGTTGCTCCATTTGATTGAGAAAATCATAAATCGGCAAATCATTGGAATAGTTTGGATCAGGACGAATCTGACGCATGATCATCTCGCCGTATTTTTTCTCATCTAGGCGACTCAAGCTATCACCACCAGGGTCGCCCATATCTGGCAGCACAAAGCTTGGCTGAGTTTGGGGTGTATTACGCGATGGTAGGTATGAGGAGCGGGCATCCGGAGACTGCACAGCCCGGCCTAAGTTTTGCAAAGCTGCAGACTCTCCTTGCACCGAGACATCCCCTTTTATAGGAGAAGATACTGGTCCCGCAGCATAAACCAGGCCGGCATTAGGCCAAGCTATGGCCAAAATCAATTGACCAGCCAAAATTCGCCTAAAAATGCTTGAATTTTTTGATGTCTTTATGGCTTGCATCCCTATATGGTAAAACTTATCCTATGAACAAACTAACTCATTTTGATGCCAGCGGCCAAGCCCATATGGTTAATGTTGGAGATAAACCCAACACCCACCGCATTGCCATTGCCACAGGCAAAATCACCATACTCCCCGAAACCTTCAGGATGATTGAGGTAGGGACCCATAAAAAGGGGGATGTTTTGGGTATTGCCAGAATTGCAGGCATACAGGCATCTAAAAAAACATCTGATCTGATCCCTCTTTGCCACCCCTTAGCCCTAACCCACGTCAGCCTCGAATTCGCTTTAAACAAAGACACCAGTAGTATTGTTTGCCAAGTGAGAGCTGAGACCACCGGCCCCACCGGCGTTGAAATGGAGGCACTCACGGCAGTCCAAGTCGCTCTGCTCACAATTTATGACATGTGCAAAGCAATCGATCGTGGCATGGTGATCGGTGATGTCCATCTTCTGGAGAAGAGAGGTGGTAAGTCAGGGGAATGGAAGGTCGGAGAGTAAAAACTCCCTTGAACCAATCCTGCCCTACCAAAAAGAGGTAAATGATGGTGGCTTGCTGACCTAGGATAATTAGCTCCTGTGATGCTAAATACGGTTAAGTAATCTCTATATGCTCTGGCTGTAAATCTGCCTGATAACGTTCATACATCTGTAAATAAGCTGCCTCTAGATTTTTAGCAAAAAGAGGGGTATCGAATAAGGGGGTAGTCAGGCGGTTATTGGCTAGTTTCAATTTAATGTCTGCCAGTTTCTGAGGATTCATAGCAAGCTCGATTGCTAACGCTTCATACTCCTCTTGGGTATTTGTAATAAGTTCAGGCAAGCCAATTGCGTTTAAGAGACTTGCTGCTACACGACTTGCAAATGATTGTCCTATTCTTGTTAAGACCGGGACTCCAGCCCATAAAGCATCACTAGCAGTTGTTCCAGCGTTATAGGGGAAGGTATCTAAAAATAAGTCACAAGCACGATAGCGTGCCAAGTTTTCCTCTTTGGGGATACGTGAGGCAAATACTAGTCTTGCGCTATTAATACCCTCGGCCTCAAACGCTTCCTGAAGATTTTGCTTGGCCCATTTATTTTCAACATATATAAAGAGAGCGCTACTATCTACAGCTTTTAATATTCGCATCCAACCTTCAAAGATTGACGGCAATATCTTGTAATTATTATTAAAACAGCAAAATATAAAGCCTCTTTCCGGAAGACCTAGCTCTGCTCTTGTAAATTTCCTATCTGAAATTGCCCGCTTTCTATCATTGACCTGATAGCTTGGAAGATAGCCAATTTTCTCCGAATAGAATTGCTGTAGATGATCGGGAATGATTGTTTTATCTGCCAATAAATAATCATAGTAACTAGCGCCCATTGTTCCTAAGTATCCTATGTAACTTAGTTGTATGGGGGCAACTCGATAGGAAAATATTCCCACTCTACCACCAGCAGTATGGCCACCCAAATCAACGGCTATATCTATCTCTAAATCTCTAGATAGCTTTGCAATTTCTAAATCAGATATCTCACCTATATCAATAAATTCATTAAAAGCCTGACTGAGACGTAAGCGAATTGGACTTTTGTCATCGGAACCAAAAGAAATGGCAATAATTTCAAATCTATTCTTATCATGTAATTCAAATAGCTCAGCAGTTAAGATTGAAACAGCATGATCTATAAAGTCAGCCGAAAAGTAGCCTATTCGAATTTTCTCTTTTTTGGAAGCCTTAGGAATGCTTCCCAAAGCAAGATTCTCAGGATATTTATCTTCAACATAAATTTCAGAGGATTGCTTATGCAGGGAGGAATTATCATTCAAAGCAAGGAGGCAAAATGGCTGAACAACTTTTTCGTTTGCCATCACTTTTTTCGAGATAACCTCTACCGAATTATCAAAATCTGCCCAACTACATGTTCTCATTTTTAAGTGGAGAAAATCGCCAGACAGCCAGTCAATATCTGGCTTCAGACTTAATGCTGTATCGAAGCTTGCTATGGCCTCGTCATAACATTTGAGTTCGCTTAAAGCAGTACCTTTATTATTCCAAGCCTCGTGATAATCAGGCTTAAGACTAAGAGCCTTATCGAAGTGAGTAATAGCCTCATCAAAACGTTTAAGTTCGTTTAATGTATTGCCCTTATTGAACCAACCTTCCGCATAGTCAGGCCTCAGACTAAGAGACTTCTCATGGTAATGGATAGCCTCATCAAAACGTTTAAGTTCATGCAGGGTCGCTCCTTTGTTAGACCAATCTTTAGCATGGTCAGGTTTTAAACTCAGAGCCTTATCGTAGTGAGCAATAGCCTCATCAAAACGTTTTAGCTCATTTAATGTGATACCTTTATTGGACCAAGCTTCCGCATAGCCAGGCCGCAGAATAAGAGCCTTATCGTAGTGAGCAATAGCTTCCTCATAGTGTTTCAGCTCATGAAGAGTATTACCCATGTTATAGAAGATGACCCCATCATCAGCTTTAAGTGCCAAAAATTTTTCATAGGCTATAAGCGCCTCATCAAAACGTTTCAGCTCATGCAGAGTGCTCGCATAATTTACCAAGGCATCCAAATCATTTGGTCTTAATTTAATTACCTTATCAAAACTTTTGAGCGCACATTCAAAATCCTCCTGCATGGCACAGACAAACCCTAAGCCATAAGAAATGTCTGGATTACCCGTATTTAAAGATTCAAGGCAATTAAAAATAATTCTTGACTCAGACAATCTATTTTCTTCGGTATAGTTAATGCCTAATTCAAAAATAGCATCGACGCTATTAATATCATTTTTCAGAACTGTATTCAGGATTGACTTAGCCCCATCAAAATTGCCGCCTTGAAAGGCTTGGATGGCTTGCTGTAAGGCTGCTTCAAGTTGGGGATTCATAAAAGGTATTTTATAGCTACGGTACTTACTTTTAAGGCAAGGTTAAAGCTAGACATTTATTCAAAAAATGCCTATTTCGCTATGCACAATAATGAGCGATTGCGCTACTTAAAACCACCTAAATAATCTCTATATGATCTGGCTGTAAATCTGCCTGATAACGCTCATACATCTGCAAATAAGCTGCCTCCAGATTTTTAGCAAAAAGAGGGGTATCGAATAAGGGGGTAGTCAGGCGGTTATTGGCTAGTTTCAATTTAATGTCTGCCAGTTTCTGAGGATTCATAGCAAGCTCGATTGCTAAGGCCTCATACTCCTCTTGGGTATTTGCAATAAGCTCTGGCAAGCCAATTGCGTTTAAGAGACTTGCTGCTACACGACTAGCAAATGATTGCCCCATTCTTGTTAAGACCGGGACTCCAGCCTTTAGAGAATCTATCGTTGTAGTATGCGCGTTATAGGGGAAGGTATCTAAAAATAAATCTGCCAGGCCATATCTTGCTAAATGGTCCGCCATCAGGTCTTCTCTGATAGCAAAGATAATTCTATTGGAGTCGATACCGCGCTTCTGAAATTCGGCCATTAAATTCACTCTGAAATATTCATTATTTTCAGATATCCATAAAATACTATTTTTTGCAGCAAATAAAATTCTTGACCATCCATCCAAAACGTTCGGATTGAATTTAAAGTCATTATTAAAGCAACAGAAAACAAATACATTTTCTGATAACCCACACTCTTTTCTTGTAAATACCCTAGAAGAAGCAATTCTTTTGGAATCATCAACTAAATAGGTATCAGGAAGCGTTACTACTTTTTCAGAATAAAACTTCTGATGCTGGTCTGGAATGATCGTTTTATCAGCCACAATATAATCAATAAAATTAATTCCCATAGTTCCAGGGTAGCCCAACCAATTGACTTGAATAGGCGCAACTCGATAGGAAAATATTCCCACCCTACCACCAGCAGTATGACCACCCAAATGAACAGCTATATCTACCTCTAAATCTCTAGCCAATTGAGCAATTTGTTGATCTGACATATGCTCGACATCTATAAATCTATCAAATCCCTTTCGCAGACGTAAGTTCGCTTCATCCCCAGCCGGAGAATTCTGTAAGGAAAAAGCAATGATCTCAAACTGAGCTCTGTCATGAATTTCAAAGAGCTCAGAGGTCAGAAAAGAAACTGCATGATTTCTAAAGTCAGCAGAAAAGTAGCCTATTCGAATTTTCTCTTTTTTGGAAGCCTTAGGAATAGGGCCTAAAATAGAATTTAATGGATACCTTCCTTCAGAATAAATTTCAGAGCATTTTTTGTGTAAAGATGCATCATCACTTAAATTAAATAGTAAAAAAGGATTTGAAACTTTTTCGCTTGCCATCACTTTTTTTGAGATAACTTCTACTGAATTTTCCAAATCCGCCCAACTACATGTTCTCATTTTTAAGTGGAGCAAATCACCAGACAGCCAATCAATATCAGACTTCAAACTCAATGCTGTATCGTAGCTTGCTATAGCTTCATCAAAACGTTTCAGTTCGTTTAAGGCGGCGCCTTTATTGGTCCAAGCCTCGTGATAATCAGGCTTAAGGCTAAGAGCTTTATCATAATAAGCTATGGCCTCATCAAAACGTTTGAGTTCATCTAATGTATTACCTTTATTGGACCAACCTTCGGCATAGCTAGGGTTCAGACTTAATGCGGTATCGAAGCTTGCTATAGCTTCGTCAAAACGTTTGAGCTCCTTTAATGCATTACCTTTATTAGACCACCCTTCGGCATAATCAGGCTTGAGACTAAGAGCCTTGTCATGGTGGAGGAGGGCTTCGTCAAAACGTTTGAGCTCAAATAACGTATTGCCCTTATTGGAATAAGCCTCCTCATACCTTGGGTCTATTCTTATTGACTTATCATAGGCATCAAGCGCATTGTCGTACTCCTTAAGCTCAAAATAAACATTGCCTAAATTGCTTAAAGCCAGTGCGTTCTTTGGAAGGACTTTGAGGGCAGCATTTAAATGCTTCAGAGCCTCAGAATATTGTTTACGTTGAGCAGCAATGACCCCAAGAAGCCTAAGAACATGGGGATTATTAGATTGCAGTCTTAGCGCCTGTTTTAAATAAAGCTCTGCCGACTCTAAATTTGAATTTCTAAGAGATTCAAGTGCTTTATCTAGAAGAAAACCTATTTGTGGATTCATATTCAAATGTTACTCTAATAGAATTAATTCACAAAATTTAGAATTATTTAAGCACACCAAGATGGGGGATAGCCACCCATCTAGCGTATGGGTACCCCCCTCACAATCTACGATATGGCAAACCACGTAGGATGATTTTATAAACAACATGAAACTCGAGGCCGGCCCCTTGCTCGATATATACAGTTAAAACTATCAGATCCACAATAATGAGCGATTGCGCTACTTAAAACCACCTAAATAATCTCTATATGATCTGGCTGTAAATCTGCCTGATAACGCTCATACATCTGCAAATAAGCTGCCTCCAGATTTTTAGCAAAAAGAGGGGTATCGAATAAGGGGGTAGTCAGGCGGTTATTGGCTAGTTTCAATTTAATGTCTGCCAGTTTCTGAGGATTCATAGCAAGCTCGATTGCTAAGGCCTCATACTCCTCTTGGGTATTTGCAATAAGCTCTGGCAAGCCAATTGCGTTTAAGAGACTTGCTGCTACACGACTAGCAAATGATTGCCCCATTCTTGTTAAGACCGGGACTCCAGCCTTTAGAGAATCTATCGTTGTAGTATGCGCGTTATAGGGGAAGGTATCTAAAAATAAATCTGCCAGGCCATATCTTGCTAAATGGTCCGCCATCAGGTCTTCTCTGATAGCAAAGATAATTCTATTGGAGTCGATACCGCGCTTCTGAAATTCGGCCATTAAATTCACTCTGAAATATTCATTATTTTCAGATATCCATAAAATACTATTTTTTGCAGCAAATAAAATTCTTGACCATCCATCCAAAACGTTCGGATTGAATTTAAAGTCATTATTAAAGCAACAGAAAACAAATACATTTTCTGATAACCCACACTCTTTTCTTGTAAATACCCTAGAAGAAGCAATTCTTTTGGAATCATCAACTAAATAGGTATCAGGAAGCGTTACTACTTTTTCAGAATAAAACTTCTGATGCTGGTCTGGAATGATCGTTTTATCAGCCACAATATAATCAATAAAATTAATTCCCATAGTTCCAGGGTAGCCCAACCAATTGACTTGAATAGGCGCAACTCGATAGGAAAATATTCCCACCCTACCACCAGCAGTATGACCACCCAAATCTACTGCAATATCTATTTGCAACTCTCTAGATAGCTTTGCAATTTCTAAATCAGGCATCTCACCTACATCAATAAATTGATTGAAAGCCTGACTGAGTCGTAAGCGAATTGGGCTTTTGTCATCGGCACCGAAAGAAATGGCAATAATTTCAAATTTATTCTTATCATGTAATTCAAATAGCTCGGCAGTTAAGATTGAAACAGCATGATTTCTAAAGTCAGCAGAAAAGTAGCCTATTCGTATTTTCTCTTTTTTGGCGGCCTTAGGAATGGGGCCTAAAGTAGGATTAAATGGATACCTTCCTTCAGAATAAATTTCAGAGCATTTTTTGTGCAAGAATGCATCGTCACTTAAAGCAAGGAGCGAAAAAGGATTTGAAACTTTTTCGTTTGACATCACTTTCTTAGAGATAACTCCTATCGAATGATCCAAATCTGCCCAACTACATGTTCTCATTTTTAAGTGGAGCAAATCACCAGACAACCAATCAATATCAGACTTCAGACTCAATGCGGTATCGTAGCTTGCTATGGCCTCATCAAAACGTTTGAGTTCGTCTAGGGCAATCCCTTTGTTTGCCCAAGCCTCGTGATAATCAGGCTTAAGGCTAACTGCCATATCGTAGTGAGCTATGGCTTCGTCATAATTTTTCAGTTTTTTCAGGGCAACAGCTTTATATGCCAAAGCATGATGATAGTCAGGCTTCAGACTTAATGCTTTGTCGTAATGAGCAATAGCCTCCTCATAACGATTAAGCTCATGCAGAGCGACTCCTTTATTCGCCCAAACCTCGTGATAATCAGGATCTAAAGTTAGCGCCTTGTCGCAGCTCGCTATAGCTTCGTCAAAACGTTTGAGCTCTTTCAAGGCAAGGGCCATATTTACCCAGCCCCCAACTAGATCTGGATTTGCTTGCAAAGCCTGTTCGGCAAAAAATATTGCCTCTTCGTATCTCTTAAGCTCTCTAAGAGTTGAGCTTTTATTCAATGCAGCTTCAGCATAATTAGGCTTCAAGCTTAGTGCATTGCTGTACCAAACTAAAGCATCCTCATAACGATTTAAATGGGATGCTGTTATCCCATAATTCAGCCAAGCCTCAGGATTATCTGGGGCCAAGGTAACCACTTTTTTATGATGGAAAAGTGCCTCCTCATAACTCCCAGAGTCTGAGAGAGCTTTAGCTAGGTTATATTGAATTGATGGGTCCTTAGGGCTAATCCGAGCCGCCCTTCTCAGAAAATCAGCAGCCTCTCTATAGCTGGCCTGCGATGCCTTTATTAGGCCGCTAACATGCAATGCTGGGAGATTTTTTGAATCAACCTGCAAAACCCTTCTCAGAATTGAGTCAGCTCTATCAAAATTTCCGTCCTGAAAGTCTTGAATGGCTTGTTGAAGCATTATTTGAAGTTGAGAATTCATAGATAGTATTTTATAGCTGAAACACTTATTTAAAGAAAAGGTCAAACTCAACATTTATTCAAAAAATAGCTAGTCGGCTGTGCAAAAAAGTGTGCATAGCTGGATTAATGGGCTCCGTTTTAAAAATGCAAGGTTAGGGCACGATTAGGGTGATTTTCATTTAGCTAACATACGGGTCGCCCATACAACATCATTAAAAATGTGCCCGCTTTTTTCTTTTACCCCCATTAAGCTATTTTATTAAATGAATTTAGGTCCTTATATATGGATTTAACTTAATATTTCTATGATGTAAGTAGAGTCAATGCACTTATACTGCTTTTAGTTAGAAAATATCTTGAAGGTGTAATGCGATAGTTTTAAATTCATACTGAGGGCGAATGAATACTAATAAACGCTACATTCAAATAGCTACTGCTTTTTTTCTTGCAGGCCTATGGCCCAGTATCTCCCAGGCAGAATTAGGAGCCAATCCCTCTTCAGTGCTGGCAGAACAAAAAGGGTTCAACTCCCAATTAACAACAAACAGTCAAAATAGCGTGACGATCTACACTCAAACGCTTTCCTCTGGCACTATAGTCAAACAATATGCCTCGGCCACTAACGTTATTTTTGCTATAAGCTGGAGCGGTCCGAATCTTCCAAATCTTCAAGTCCTTCTTGGGAACTACTTTAACGATTACCTTGCTGCCATTAGAAAATCCCGTGGCGCAATTTCTATCAATACCGAGAGTCTAGTAATTCAATCCACAGGCATGATGGGCGCCTTTCAAGGCTATGCGCTATTACCTAAACAAGCGCCAAGTGATTTCAGCATCAAAAACCTAGCGCCATAAAATGATTGATACTTCACTGAAAATCAGCGCCTGCATACTGGCATTCACCCTATCTGCTTGCGGTGGTGGTGGAGGTAGCACTACCGCCTCAAGCGTGATTGCGTCAGGAGACTACACCAGCAGTAATATTGCCCCAAATGCCATTACCTTTAGCGTGCAAAATATTAACGGGAATAATATTAATCTCCCTTATGTTAGCGTGAATATTTGTCAACCCGGTACTACCAAGTGTCAAACCGTGCCTAATATCCTATTAGATACCGGCTCGATAGGTCTAAGAGTCCTATCTTCAGCCTTGGGAAATTTGCAATTAACTAGTCAAACTTATAACAATGCTCCCGTCGCCGAGTGTGCCAGCTTTTTATCAGGTGTTACTTGGGGACCCGTCAAAATAGCGGATATCAGAATGAGTTCTGAAGTGGCTAGCTCCTTACCTATTCAAGTAATTAATGATGTCAATTACGAAAATGTTCCAACTCGATGCAGTAATGGCTTTCCAACATTGCAAACCAGCTCAAGCTTAAATGCAAATGGTATTTTAGGAGTCGGTCTTTTAATCGCAGATGGTCAAAGTTACTATGCCTGTGCTTTAAATTTAGGGGCTAATTGCACAGCTAACACTGTTCCAATCCCCCCAAGCGCCCAGGTTCAAAACCCGGTTGCTGCCTTCGCTATCAATAACAATGGTGTTGTCATGAATTTACCTAGTATTAGCAGTTCAGGGGCGACTTCCGTTACAGGATCTTTATACTTTGGTGTTGATACCCAAGCAAATAATTCATCTAGTGGTGCAAGTATTATCCCCACCGATAGATTTGGTTATTTCACTACCACTTTTAACGGTGTCGCCACCCGTACTAGCTTTATCGACAGCGGTAGTAATGGCCTCTTTTTTCCGGCCGGCAATCAGAGTGCTGTCTTAACGCCCTGCACTATTAGCCAGGGATTTTACTGTCCAGCTAGCACCCAATCTTATACCGCTACCGTTCCACTGAAAAATAATGCAACTGGCACCATTAATTTTTCTATTGCCAATTTAGAGAGTCAACTAGTCACAAGAAATGCCGCTTTTAATAACGTAGGGGGGCCACTTCAAAGTTATTTTGACTGGGGTCTGCCATTCTTTTTTGGTAAAACTGTGTACTTTGGTATTACAGATAAGGCTAGCGCCAACAATATTGGGCCTTATTACGGTTATAAAAACTAAGCGTGTCGACGAATGATCTTTCATGACAATGCCGCCTCCTTGGCGGCATTGTTTTACATCTGAATAGTTTTTATCTTATTTACTAATTCTGCACTCTGAGGGCAATAACTGAGAAAGTAGATTTGTTTGGGTTGACCTGCAGGACCAACCACCAGCCCAAGTAGAGCCCTCAGGTTTAGATAAATCAATAGGTTTAGGAGTATTGGCATCTGGGTCATTCGTTGGAATGAGATGCAATGTATTTTTATTTTCTGGTGCCACATTATTCTGAAAGTCGATTGCAATAGTGCCTGATGGCGTAACCTCAATTAACTTTACACTTCGAGTAGGTACGAAGGTAAATGAACCATTCGTTGCCTCATCCATTGCTACAGTGCCTTTACTTGCAAAGGCTTCTGTTACTGCCAGTTTTGCACTTGAAGAAAGATTCATGCCTTCTACGATGCGGCTACGAGCAATGTAATCTTGGTATTGAGGAACTGCAACGGCAACCAAGATGCCGATGATGGCGACCACCACCATCACTTCAATTAAGGTAAATCCAAACTCTTGCTGCTGATCTTGTGTAGACATATTCATTGGCTCCTGAGGTTTAAATCTCTCATCATCCAATCTATATGCAACATACTCAAGATGTCCAAATGTAAGAAAAGCCAGCTTTCAAGGGCCAGCTTTTCTGATTAACGCTAAGGAAAATAATTAGGCTTTTTTGCGGCTCCGCTTTGCAATCTCGCCAAGACCCATGACGCCAATAGCGCCTACAGCACCTGCTAACAAGCTATATGACTCAACTCCAGCCCCAAGGAACTTAATCACGCCAGGATCGGAAAGCATCATGCCGCCAGCAATCCAACCAAGTAAACCTGCTCCAGCTGTAACGATAATTGGGAAACGATCAATTAGATACAACACGATGCGGCTACCACCGATGATGAGTGGTACTGATACCAATAAGCCGAAAACGATATAGCCAAGCTGATGTGCTTGATCGTCTACCTGACCAGCGGCACCTGCAATCGCTAGAACGTTGTCTAGACTCATGACGATGTCAGCAATGATGATGGTCTTAATGGCTGCAAATAGCTTATCAGGTGCTTGCATATCATGACCCTCGTCACCACCTGTATCGACCATTAACTTGTAACCAATCCACAGCAGTGCAATAGCGCCAACAAACTTTAAGAAAGGAATTTGCAGCAAAGTTACTGCAAAGGCTACCAATACAACTCGTAAGATGATTGCGCCAGCGGTTCCCCACAAGATTCCCTTACGACGTTGATTTGGGTGTAAATTACGACAGGCTAGCGCAATCACAACAGCGTTATCACCGCCCAATAGAATATCGATCAAGATGATCTGTGCGATGACAGACCAATCCAACATTGCTAAAAACTCCATGTCATCCTCTTATATTTTTATGTTTTAACTACTAATCACTACAAAAAAGGATGCTATGGAGCATCCTCTTCCCTAAAACAATTCTACAACATGGCTTTGAGCAAAGCAGCCATTTCAGAAGGATTTTTAGTAACTTTAAAGCCACACTCTTCCATCACCGCAAGCTTAGCATCAGCCGTGTCGGCACCCCCAGAAATTAATGCACCAGCATGACCCATACGCTTTCCAGGGGGCGCTGTGACACCGGCAATAAAGCCAACTACTGGCTTTTTCATATTAGCCTTACACCAGAGAGCGGCTTCAGCCTCATCTGGACCGCCGATTTCACCGATCATGATGATTGCATCGGTTTCTGGATCTTCATTGAACATTCTCATAATGTCGATATGCTTCAAGCCATTGATTGGGTCACCACCAATACCAACCGCAGTAGATTGACCTAAACCAAGCGCTGTCAATTGACCCACTGCTTCATAAGTCAAGGTGCCGGAACGACTAACCACACCAATACGTCCTTTTTTGGTGATGTGCCCTGGCATGATGCCGATTTTGATTTCATCTGGGGTAATGATTCCAGGACAATTAGGTCCGAGCAACAAAGTCTTCTTGCCGCCAGCAGCCTCTTTCACCTTCATCTTATTCCGCACTTCCAAAAGGTCCTTGACCGGAATACCTTCAGTAATACAAATAACAAAATCAAGATCCGCCTCAACAGCCTCCCAAATAGCAGCAGCTGCGCCAGGAGGCGGAACATAAATAACAGAAGTGGTTGCACCAGTTTGCGCAGCGGCTTCTTTTACAGTTCCATAAATGGGAATATTGAAAATAGATTCGCCTGCTTTTTTAGGATTCACACCAGCGACAAAACAGTTTTTACCGTTTGCATATTCCTGGCACTTCTCAGTGTGGAATTGACCAGTCTTACCAGTAATACCCTGAGTAATTACTTTAGTATTTTTATTTACCAAAATAGACATATTGATTTCCTTGATTATTTATTTTTGGCAACAGCAGCAACTACCTTCGTAGCAGCTTCAGCCATTGAATCGGCGCTAATGATTGGTAATCCAGAATCCGCAAGAATTTTCTTACCCAAATCCTCATTAGTACCCTTCATGCGCACAACCAAAGGTACGGTTAAGTTCACCGCTTTACATGCTGTAACCACGCCCTCAGCAATCACATCGCAACGCATGATGCCGCCGAAAATATTGACCAAAATTGCTTCAACACTCTTATTCTTAAGCATGATCTTGAAGGCTTCTGTCACTTTCTCTGCAGTAGCGCCACCGCCAACGTCCAAGAAGTTGGCTGGCTCTCCGCCAAACAACTTAATCACATCCATTGTCGCCATTG
Organism: Polynucleobacter sp.; assembly: GCA_044340835.1. Classification (GTDB taxonomy): domain Bacteria; phylum Pseudomonadota; class Gammaproteobacteria; order Burkholderiales; family Burkholderiaceae; genus Polynucleobacter. Next base: position 3,089 of record JBIISV010000022.1, on the reverse strand, counting down.
CGAGGCCCGCGCCGTTTACTAAGCAACCGATATTGCCATCGAGTGAAATGTAAGCCAGATCAAACTTAGAAGCCTCGATTTCAGCAGCATCCTCTTCATCGATATCGCGGTATGCAACAATTTCTGGATGGCGAAACAAGGCATTAGGGTCGAAATTAAATTTTGCGTCAAGCGCCTTAATCTTTCCGTTACCCTCAAGAATCAATGGGTTGATTTCAACTAATGAGGCATCAGTTTCCCAATAGGTTTTATACAAGTTCTTAAACACATCACTTGCCATTAGAATGGAGGCATCTGGAACTCCAATGCCTTTGGCGATAATCTGGCAATCAGCATCTGTCAATCCAACCAATGGGTCAACAAACACTTTAATAATTTTTTCGGGATGAGATTCTGCAACCTCTTCAATATCCATGCCACCCTCACTGGATGCCATGATCACATTCTTCTGTGTACCACGATCAGTAACGATGCTGAAATAGTATTCTTTTTTAATGTCGGCGCCATCTTCAATTAATAGGCGGTTAACCTTTTGACCTTCAGGGCTCGTCTGATGGGTCTTTAATTGCATACCCAGAATTTCTGAAGCGTATTTTTTTACTTCATCCATACTTCTGGCTAATTTGACTCCGCCGCCCTTACCGCGACCACCAGCATGTATTTGTGCTTTCACAACCCATACTGGCCCGCCTAACTTTTCGGCAGCTTTAATTGCCTCATCAATACTAAATGCAGGGATGCCATTTGGAACAGGCACATTAAATTGGCGTAGTAGTTCTTTGCCTTGGTACTCGTGAATTTTCATTGTTACTCCGGAAGCGGTATCTTTTTTAGCAAGCGATGAGGGTTAGTGAAACCAGCCTTACCTTAATCACCTACTCACTCTATGGACAACCTAAAGGGGTTCATTTGAATAAATGGGAGCGGTTTAGCCGACTTGATAAGTCTATCATGTTGCAATGCGGCAACATGGGATTTTGGTTTGGTACTTGTCCTAGCGCCCCGCCACTATCTTTGAAACTACGTCAGAGCTAAAGCCTTTGGATGCCAGAAAACGGTACTGCCTGGCCCGCTCTTTTTGCTCTGTTGCTAGCACCCCAAACTTACGTTGCCAGAGCTCATGGGCTCGCTGATATTCGGTTTCCTTGAGGCTCCTGAGGAGTTCTGAGGTCTTTGAACTGTCCACCCCAGCCTGAGCCAGCTCATCCTGTATTTTTCGGGCACCAAAACGCTCGCTACGGCGCCGCACCAGTGCCTCTGCAAAGCGTTCATCAGATAGCCAGCCACGAGCCTCAAAATCATCCAAAACTGCCTCTATCTGAGATGTGAGGGGTATTTCTGGTACACCTCCCTCATCACCCTCTTTGGCCGAGCTGATTTTCAGCATCCTTGCTGCGGACTCTTCAAGCTTCGCTGAGAGGCCCTTGCGACTGTATTCTCGCATCGATAAAAGGCGTAAAGCCCGAGCTTTGAGACTCGGGCTTTGTTTCTGACTTTTTTTAACCGTGCCGCCTAATTCTGACATCGAAAAATTACGCTTCCTCTTCTTCGCTCAAAACGTCGCTTACTACTGCCGTGCCAGCCTTCACGCCCAATTTCGCACGAATCTTAGATTCAATATCTTGAGCAATAGCTGGGTTTTCTTTTAGGAAGTCGCGTACATTGTCTTTTCCTTGGCCGATACGATCGCCGTTATAGCTATACCAAGAGCCCGATTTCTCTACGATATCGGCCTCTACACCCATATCGATAATTTCACCTTCTCTGGAAATTCCAGCACCATACATGATGTCAAAGATTGCTTCCCGGAAAGGTGGAGATACTTTGTTCTTCACTACCTTCACGCGGGTTTCATTACCAACGACTTCATCACCCTTTTTAATACTGCCAATGCGTCGAATGTCCAAACGCATCGAGGCGTAGAACTTTAGTGCGTTACCGCCGGTAGTTGTTTCTGGAGAACCAAACATCACACCAATCTTCATGCGGATCTGATTAATAAAGATCACGGTTGTATTGGTACGCTTTATTGCGCCAGTCAACTTACGCAATGCCTGACTCATCAATCGAGCTTGCAAGCCTGGTAATGAATCACCCATATCACCCTCGATCTCCGCTCTTGGTACCAAGGCTGCTACCGAGTCAATGACGATCAAATCGATTGATCCTGAACGCACTAAGGCGTCGGCAATCTCTAGGGCTTGCTCACCAGTATCTGGCTGAGAAATTAATAAATTGTTCACGTCCACACCTAAGCGTGATGCGTACTGAACATCCAAGGCATGCTCGGCATCGATAAATGCACACGTTCCACCAATCTTTTGCATTTCAGCAATTGCATGTAAGGTCAAGGTTGTTTTGCCTGAGGACTCGGGTCCGTAAATCTCAATCACGCGCCCACGAGCCAAACCACCGACTCCAAGGGCAATATCTAGGCCTAATGAGCCGCTCGATACCACTTGAATATCTTGATGGATTTCTGCATCGCCCAATCTCATGATTGAACCCTTGCCAAATTGCTTCTCAATTTGTGCCAAGGCTGCAGTCAAGGCCTTTTGCTTATCTCCGCTCATGCCATCAAATTCAGATGAGGCTGATTTTCTCTTATCGTCTAAGGCCATATATGCTCCCTTTTCACTGTTTGATGGGCTATTTTTTGAGGTTTTTGAGGTTTTTGAGGTTTTTGTCAACATAGCACTTACTGTATATATAAACAGTACTATTTGCAAGTACCTTTTAAAAAGAATTTACTGATTTTGCTCTAAGCTTTTTCCGAGATGGCGGCGATGCCAGTAAAAGAACAGTGGGATTGCAGCACCCCAAATGATTGCCAGGAGTAAAAGCCCACCCAATTGTCCATTTACCCCCCATGAGCCTGCTCCCATTCGTATGCCTGCCTCATAGGATAATGGGCCCGCTATAGCCCCCAAAACCGCCCCTAAAAGTGGCTTGCCACTTAACCAGGATAAGGAGCTATTAAGAGTGCTGGCCACCAATGCCCACAGTGTCCACATCCAAAGGGGGGATAAGTAGGTGCTAGGCCATGCATCTGCAAAGTGTAAAAACCCTAGATTAGCTATAAGTGTGTC
>JBIISV010000131.1:0-5822 GCA_044340835.1 Polynucleobacter sp. | reverse complement strand
TTGGCCGATCAATTGGGTTTCTCTGAGGCTTACATGGGTGAGCATGTGACAGATGCCGCTGAAACGGTCACCTCCTCAATGATTTTTTTGGCGACATTAATTCATCAAACAAAAAATATTAAATTAGGAACAGGCACTATTAATGTGCCAAATTCTCATCCTGCGCATATTGCTGCACAAGCAGCGATGATGGATCACTTGCTTAAAGGTCGATTCATTATGGGTATTAGCCCCGGTGGCTTGATGTCCGATGCTGAGGTATTTGGTAATCTTGATAAAGATCGTAATGCGATGTTTGTCGAGGGAATTAACACTGTTTTAAAAATTTGGGAATCGGATCCACCTTACGAAATTAAAGGTGATTACTGGAATATTTCAGTTCAAAAAACTATGGTCCCAGAAATTGGGCAAGGTTTCATCATGAAGCCATACCAAAAGCCTCATCCATTAATTGTTGGCACAGCAGTGGCACCATTTTCTAAAGGGGTAACGGAAATGGCAAAGCGCGGATGGCAGCCTATTTCTGCGCCTTTCTTACTTCCTGAGTGGGTCAAGACGCATTGGCCTAAATATGTTGAGGGCCGTGAGGCAGTTGGGGCGGTTGCCCATCCAGATGAGTGGCGTATTGCAAAAAGTATTTTTGTGGCAGATGATGAGGCTACAGCAAGGCGTTATGCGCTTGAAGAGGGCGGCCCTTACCATTTTTACTTTAAGCAATTGGTGCGCAAGCTGGTTGGTGGTGGTGGGCGAGGAAATCTGTTTAAGTTGGACCAAAATATGCCGGATTCTGAAATCACAATCGACTATGTCACTAAGCGCCTTGTGTTGGCAGGTACAGTAGATTCAGTGGTCGATCAAATTTTGGCATTTAGGGAGGTAGTGGGTGATTTTGGACAGCTTCTTTACGCCGGTCATGACTGGATGGATCCTAAGTTGGCAAAACGATCAATGGAGTTGTTTGCTACCGAAGTCATGCCGCGGGTAAATGCTGCCATTAAGGCCTAATAAGCTGGGCTCAGAATTTAGTGTTTGTTAAGGTAGTGATTACACATAAAACAGTGTAATAAATATTTATAGAATTATTGATACTTATATTTCATACGAATGGAGTGGAGACATGAAACAAATTAATCTTGGAATTATTGGCACAGGTTGGTGTGGTGGCATTCGCGCAGAGACAGCTCGAGGCAGCGCATTAATAAAAGATATCCATATCGCAGAGACGAATGAATTGCGCCTCAAAGAGATGGCTGATTTAGTGGGTGCCAAAACCGCAACAACAGACTACCGTGAGTTATTAAAAATAGCTGATATTGATGCCGTTATGATTTCAGCAACTCCAGAAACGATGCACTATCCAATGGCACGTGATGCTCTATTGGCTGGTAAGCATGTGTTCATGGAAAAGCCGATTGCAATTGAGCTTGCTGAGGCGGATGAGCTGATTGCTTTGGCTAAAAAATCGAATCTCAAATTCAGTATTGGTTACTCACAGCGATTTAATCCTAAATTTGCTTATGTAAAAAAATCGATTACCAATGGCACTATTGGCCGTCCGGTAAGCGTTTTGGTTAGCCGTCATATCACCCGTAGTCTTGGCAAGAAGATTACTGGACGTGTGAAGTTATCCCCTGCCGCAATGGAATCAACTCATGACCTAGATTTTGTATTCTGGTGCCTTGAGCCAGCGAAGCCTGTAAAAGTCTATTCTCAAGTCAATTTTGGGGCAATGCGTGAATCAACGGGTGCCGAGATTCCAGACAATCAGTGGATCACGGTCACGATGGACAGTGGACTCTCATTCGTAGTTGGCGGTGGTTGGAGCTTGCCATTGGGTTACCCTAACTTTTCTACAACCTGGATTGAGTTTATTGGTACCGAAGGTGCGGTAATGGTTGATGATAGCCATAAAGATGTTGTTGTTAATACGATGGCAAAAGGGATGCAGTTGCCGATGTCTACGATGCCTGGTGAGAAAGTCGACCATGTGTTTGCAGGCCCAATGGCTGCAGAAACCATCCATTTTATTGAGGCAGTAGTATTTGATAGGCCAGTACTGGTGACTGGTGAGCAAGCTCGTACTGTCATGGAAGTCTATATGGCTGCTGATCTTTCTGCGGAGACCGGTGACCCAGTTTATTTACCTCTGCCCGAGGAAAAACTCAAAGCAGTGGCGGGGTAATCAATGAGAGATCGCCAAGCAAAAAATATTGGATTAGCAATTGTTGGTGCTGGTCGAGTGGGTCTATTTCGTGGTGAAGTAGCTGCTCGGCATGCCCAAGTTGGTTGGATTGGGATAGCTGAAAAAAATCCAGAACGCGCTAAATTTGTTGCAGAAAAACTCAAGGCGGATTTTGTTACTTCAGACTATGAAGAGTTGTTAAATAGACCAGAAGTGAACGCTACTATCATCGCAACAGATGAGCATTTGCATGTTGACCCTATATTGCTTGCTGCGGAGCGTAAACACTCCTTAATGATTGAAAAGCCTCTCGCAACCGATCTCGGCGACTCAGCTCGAGTGTTGGCTGCGATTCAGGCATCTGGGGTGGATGCCGTGGTTGGCTATACCCAGCGCTTTCGTCGCCGTTGGTTAGCTGCAAAAGAAAAGGTTAGTACAGGGGCGCTTGGTGACGTGACTTTAGTGTCCTCGCGAGCTTTTATGAATCGTCTGGTAGCGATTGATAACTATAAGCGTACCGATCGACCTGAAAAAATATCACCCATGGTGATCTCTGGAACCCACGCTCTAGACATCGTTATGTGGATGATGCAAGGCAAGACCCCGGTAGAGATTTATGCTCGATCGATCGATAAGGCTTTAGGGCCTGAGTGGAAGGGGATTGATGCAACCTCGGGTGTTATTACGTTTTCAGATGGCACCATCTATCAGTCAACGATTTCTTGGGCGTTACCCATTGTTTGGCCAGGGGCTGTTTATAGTTTAGACGTTGGAATTGTTGGCACTGAGGGTGTTTTAACGATCGATGACACGCACCGCGATATTGTGTTGGCAACCAGTAAGTTCCAGGGCGAAGGATATGCGCCTGACGCAGCCCGGCGCGTTGATTTTATGGGCAGCTATCCGCCTGGTGATATGGCGCTGGGTGAGTTACGTGGACCCATGCGGGAAGAAACAGAGTCTTGGTTAAATCGAGTTGCTCTAGGTGTGCCAACTCCTGCAGCCACTGCAGAAGAAGCTCATAAAAATTTGATGCTGACTAAGGCATTTGATTTATCTGCAAGACTTAAAAAGCCAATTTCATTGCCAATTGAGCCAGGTGACGATATCTATTGAGAATATCGCTCTGTAAATTAAGTAAAGCCCTAGCTTAAGCAGTTTTGCTCAAAGCTAGGGTTCTACTCGCTAGTTTGACATCTACACTTTTATTGTTGATTGCTGATCAATCGACTTGACGATAGCCTCAAAAAGGCCAATCGTTTGATTCATTTCAGTAGTGCTAATTGGATAAGGCACTTTACCTTGGGAAGCGATTGATGTGGCAAATGCTTCTAGCTCGGCCTTGATCGAATCAATTGGGTCAAAGTTGAATCGATCGACTTGACCACCAATTTTTCGCACAATACATTCAGTTTCGCCAATAGCCTCAACTGAGCCTAAGTCACCAAATGCATGGACTCGCCAAAATATAGGGGTTGCTCTAATCATGGCAAAGTAGGCGCTGATGCCATTCTCAAATTCCACCTGTACCGAGGTAGCATCACGAGGATCTTTGCCAGATCTAAAGCTAGCAATATGGGCTGAAACCTGTTTTGCTTTTCCTGCTAAATTCACCATCGCATCAATGATGTGGATTCCGGTGCCGGTTAATCCGCCTGCAGGGGATTCTGTGGGCTTATCACGCCACTCAGAGAAAAATTTTGTAGAGTGCTCATTGCTATAGTTTCCTTCGATATGCATGAGCGTACCTAGGGTGCCTGTAGCTACAACCTCACGAAGCTTAGCCATCGAAGGCCAGAAGCGTTTATTTTGCCCAACTGCCAGGATCACCTGATTTGCTTCACAAGCTTGGATGGCAGCTACCGCATCCTCATGCTTGAGGGCTAAGGGCTTCTCACAAAATACATGCTTCCCAGCTTTCGCGGCAGCAATAATTTGTTCGGCATGCATTGAATGGGGGGTGGCTAAGACTACTGCCTCTATTTTTGGATCGGCAAGTACATCTTGAAATTCATCGCCTAATTGAATCTGATTGGATTTGCAATATTCCGCCGCATCAGCAAGATCTTTTGATACGATTCTTGTAAAGCGCATCAGCGAGTTGCCCTCGATGGCCTTAGCTAAATTTTTACCCCACCAGCCAAATCCAATTAATGCAGCGTTAACCATCATTTATCCCTTGAAATTTCTATGCTTGAAAGCGTTTTAGTTTTGATTCGTTTACTTCGATTCCAAGTCCGGCTTGGTTTGGTATGGAGTAAATACCTTGATTTGGCTCAATAGGCTGATCAACAATATCTTCAGCTAAATAAAGATGGCTAGGGCTAATACCCCAATTGACCTCTGTAAGGGCAGCGCTTAGCTGCAGAACCGCTGCTGAAGCTACCGAGGTCTCCGCTATTTTTCCAGCTAAGTTAATCTGCAGTCCAAATGAATCACATACTGTGGCACTTCGAAGTACACCAGAAATGCCGCCTAACTTTAAAGTTTTGAGTGAAACCCCAGATACCCCATATTGTTTTGATTGAATCATGTCTGTAATGCTAGTGATAGATTCATCTAGACCAATTGGAGCAATATTCAGTCCGCAGATATGTTTCAGGCCGTCTATATTGTTTTTGGCTAAAGGCTGCTCTAGAAAAGCGATATTAGCCTCTCGCGTACCCTCTAAAAATTCTACGGCATCTTCGGTCGAATAGCCCGTATTGGCATCGGCGCACAGTTGAATTTTGTCCCCTATTGCTTTGCGTATTCCTACGGCAGATTGGATATCCTCTTTCAGTGATTTCACACCCAGTTTCAGTTTAAAGAATTGGTATCCCAATGCCTGATATTTCTGAGCTTCCGTAATATCGGTCTCCACAGACTTAGTGCCGATGAGCCAGAGGGGTGGAACCAAATCTCGCCTCTTGCCTCCCATTAAGCAGTACGCAGGGATACCTAGCTGTTTTCCCATGAGGTCATAGAGGGCGATATCAATCGCAGCAATTGCACCACTTCCTTTAGGAAATTCTTGTACAAGTTGTGCGCTGATTGCTGATAAATTTTGTGGATTACTACCAATCAAACGATCTTTAATGCCATGATTAAATGACTCAAGCATCACATCTAATGCTTGCCCTCCATGGCTTGGTGCGGCTGTATTTTCACCCCAGCCAATAACGCCTTGATCAGTTTCAATTCTGACAATCAGAGTTTCAGCATGGGTAATTTGGACGCCAGCCATCAACATTGGCTTAATCAATGGGATCTTTATGGCAAATGCGTTTGCATATCGGATATTGCTAGGTTTCATGCTAATTCTCCACGGCGTCGAATGGCTTCAAGAATGATTGCGTTATCTTGCTTACCTTCGCCTTGATCAAGACAAGATTGCAATAAATCGATGTATTGGCTTGCGAATGGTAGCGGTTGATTTTTCTCATTCGCTAGTTTCTGAATCAGTCCAAAATCTTTTAAGCTCTGATCAACCCTACTTTGAGGTTGATCAAATTGACGCTTAGCCATCATAGGGCCTTTTACTTTCATGACGCTAGAGGCCGCTGCAGAATTTTGTAAAAGGTTAAGTAGTATGTTGGGGTCTAAGCCAATGCGACTTCCAAAAACGAGGCCTTCAGCTAATGCAGCGCGATGCAATCCC
>JBIISV010000021.1:0-19605 GCA_044340835.1 Polynucleobacter sp. | reverse complement strand
TGACGCTAGTAGTGTTGCTGATCTTCCCCATCATCGCTTTCATCATGGGGAAGATTAATAAACGTTTGCGATCTCTAAATCGTGAGCAACAGAGCTTAACTAGTGAGCTGGCCTACATAGTTGAAGAAGCAGCCGCTGGTTATAAGATAGTCAAGGTGCATGGTGCAGAAGGATATGAGATGCGTCGCTTTATGGATAAAGCGGATCGACTACGCCAATTTGCCTTGAAGGCTGCGGTAGCTGGTGGGCTTAATCAGCCGATTACCCAACTCATTGCGTCGATGGCACTTTCTGTTGTGTTGGTGATCGCTTTGATGCAATCCGCCGCTGAGGGTACTACGGTGGGTGGTTTTGCTGCCTTTATTACTGCCATGCTGTTGGTAATCTCACCAATCAAACATTTGGCCGATATTAATCAGCCCTTGCAGCGCGGCCTTACAGCTGCAGAAATGATTTTTTCTCTCATGGATCAACCTCTTGAAGAGGAAGAATCGCGTAAAGAGAATATGAGGTCTTTAGATAAGGCTAAGGGTGGTATTCGATTTGAGGATGTAGGCTTCTCTTATCAGCAGGAGGCTGGACGTAAGGATGCCCTCACTGGTGTGAATTTAAGTATCAATCCTGGTGAAGTAGTGGCCTTTGTTGGCCCATCGGGAGGGGGTAAGTCAACCTTAGTGAATTTGTTGCCTCGCTTCTTTAAGCCTACTAGCGGCCACATTTTCTTGGACGACATTCCGCTTGAAGATATTGTTCTGGCGGACGTGCGCAAGCAAATTGCTTTTGTAAGTCAGGATGTCATTTTATTTAACGACAGTATTGCTGCGAACGTAGCCTATGGTGCAGTGAGTTCAGCCAATGTGGATCGTGGCCGCGTCATAGAGGCCCTTGAAGCTGCAAACTTATCTAGCTTGATAAAAGAATTGCCCGAAGGCATTGATACGAAAATCGGTGATAACGGTAACCGTTTATCGGGTGGCCAGCGTCAGCGCTTAGCGATTGCCAGAGCGATTTATAAAGATGCATCTATTCTCATCCTAGACGAGGCTACCTCAGCCTTAGATTCAGAGTCAGAGCGTCAAGTGCAAGACGCTTTGGAGCGACTGATGACAGGTAGAACTACTTTGGTCATTGCCCATCGTTTATCAACAATTGAGCATGCTGATCGGATTGTGGTGCTTGAGCATGGTCAAGTGATTGAGAGTGGCACACACCAAGAGCTGATTGTTAAGGACGGCCTCTATGCCAACCTACATCGTATTCAATTTTCTAATGCTTAACTGATAGTTGACTAAGGATTAACTAAGAACAATATCGTATTGTTCTTGGCGGAAGCTACCCTCAGCCTGCAGTTTGATGGGCTTATTAATAAAGTCGCCTAATTGCGCTAAGAATTGATTCTCCTCTTCCAGAAAGAGATCGATGACATCGGGTGCTGCTACGATTCTAAATTCGCGGGGATTGAATTGACGATGCTCGCGCACAATCTCTCGTAGAATTTCGTAACATACAGTCTGTGCTGTTTTGATTTCACCCTTACCTTGGCAGGTAGTGCAAGGCTCGCAAGTGATATGGGCTAGTGATTCCCGAGTGCGCTTGCGCGTCATCTCGACTAAGCCCAATGAAGAAAAGTCATTTACCGATGTGCGTGCATGATCACGTTCTAAATTGCGCTTAAGCTCATGTAAAACAGACTCTTGATGCTCTTTGCTGAGCATATCAATAAAATCAATGATGATGATGCCGCCAAGATTGCGTAAGCGCAGTTGGCGGGCAATAGCCTGGGCAGCCTCAAGATTGGTTTTAAATACTGTGTCGTCTAAGTTACGAGCCCCCACATAGCTACCGGTATTGACATCAATCGTAGTCATCGACTCTGTTTGGTCAATCATCAGATAGCCGCCAGACTTAAGGTCAACTCTTCTACCGAGTGCTTTATTAATTTCTGCATCCACATCAAATAAATCAAATAGAGCACGCTCACCACGATGAAGCGTTAGCTTATCTAAAAGATTGGGCATGTAAAGCCCAGCAAATCCTTTGAGTTTTTCAAAGTTCTCGGCCGAGTCGATCCGAATTTGGGTGGTTTCTTCACTGGCTACATCACGTAATACACGCTCAGCCAGGCTGAGGTCTTGGTACAGCAAACTTGGTGCAGACTGGTAATTTACCGCTTCGCGAATCTTTTCCCAGGTAGTACGCAGGTAATGCATATCATGCTGAAGCTCAGTATCACTAGCATCTTGAGCGCTGGTGCGGACAATAATTCCCCCTTTTTCGTCGGGAGGCATGAGTCCTGCCAGCCGCGCTTTAATCGCTTCACGCTCTTCAGGTTGATCAATTCTTTGAGAGACCCCAATATATTTCTCGCTAGCGGCATCAGTACCCGCTGGTGGCAGATATACCAAGTTGCGACCAGCAATACTGAGTTGCGTAGTCAGGCGTGCACCTTTAGTACCAAGCGGGTCTTTGAGAACTTGCACTAAAACATTTTGACCCTCAAAGAGTAACTTTTCTATTTGGGCTTGGGGATTATTTTGAGTGACATCGGCAACGTGCATAAAGGCAGTACGCTCTAACCCTACTTCAATAAAAGCAGATTGCATGCCAGGAAGCACTCGTACTACTTTCGCTAAATAGATATTGCCGACGATGCCTCGCTGACGAGTGCGCTCGATCTGAAGCTCTTGAACAGCGCCTTGCTGAATGAGTGCCACCCGTGTCTCTTGGGGTGTGATGTTAATCAGAATTTCTTCATTCATATGCGGGCAACTTTAGCGAAATCCAGTAATTGGTTAACTTCGTAAATGGGTAAACCCATGATACCGCTATAGCTGCCTTTGATAGAGGGAATCAATGCACCCCCCAGCCCCTGAATGCCATAGGCACCGGCTTTGCCAAAAGGCTCACCACTTTGAATATAGTCGGCAATTTGCTCAGCAGTGAGGTGTGCAAATTCGACTTCAGATACTTGTACCAGGCAGAGGGGTTTAGATTTGGGGTCAACCATGAGTGCGACAGCAGTGAGCACTTCATGTGTTTTCCCGCTCAACATTGCCAGAATGCGTGCAGCATCAGTAGCATCGCTGGGTTTTCCGAGGATCTCACCATCAGAATTGCCCGGAATGCTGACAGTAGTATCTGCACACAAAATAGGTGCCCAGGGTTTGCCGCTTTTTTGCCATCGGGCTAATGCAATAGCACATTTAGCAAATGTCACACGCTGAACATAGTCCCGAGCTTTTTCATTAGGAAGAGGTGTTTCTAAGGTTTCAGTATCCTCACCCGGTGCTGCAATCAGCATCTCGAACTGCACGCCAATTTGCTTGAGTAATTCTTGGCGCCTAGGACTTTGTGATGCAAGATAGATATAAGAGAACATGGCTGTTTTACTCTCGATGATAGGGGTGGCCTTGCAAAATAGTCCACGCCCGATAGAGTTGCTCTACCAATAAGACTCTGGCCATCGCATGGGGTAGCGTAAGGCTAGATAGGCGCCACATAGCCTGGGCATTTTCTTTGAGGCTAGCATCAAGTCCATCGGCACCACCAATCAAAAAGGTGATGTCAAAGCCCTCTTGACGCCAGTTGGCTAGCTGAGTGGCTAAATTTTGAGTGCTTTGATCTTTGCCTCGTTCATCCAGAGCAATCACCCGAGAACCCTTCGGAATAGCTGCCGTAATTTTGATGGCTTCTTTAGCAGGCGTGAGATCCGGCTTAATTTCTTTAATTTCAATACTGCAATCAGCAGGCATGCGCTTGATGTAATCCTGGGTTGCTGTTGCAACCCATTCAGGCATTTTGTGACCAACTGAAATAATTGTTAAGCGCATCGCTAAAGAATTACTCTTCGTCGTCCTCAAACTCACTTGCTTTGACTAGTCCTTTATCAGCCGACAATTTCACGCGAACTGGCTTAGCGCCCCACATGCCTTCTAATTGATAGTAGGCGCGCAGTGCGGGTTGCAGAATATGAACGACGATATCACCGCAATCAACAAGGACCCATTCCCCAGTCTCAAGGCCTTCGACGGAGATGACTTCTCCACCCTTGGCATTAACGGCCTCTTTAACGGACATGGCTAAGGATCGAGTTTGGCGATTAGAGGTGCCGGTGGCGATGATGACGCGGTCAAACAATTCACTCAGCTTAGTGGTGTCATACACACGTATGTCTTGCGCCTTGACATCTTCGAGGGCATCAATCACGACGCGTTGTAATTTTGTTAAGTCCATAGTTTCTTTTATATTTTTCTGAGATATTTTGTATTTAAGGGTGATCTTAGCCTGATTACTTGTACAGACCCAGATTTGTAATGATTTCTAGAACGTGAGGTGGAATATGCTCGGAGGCAATACCGCCTTTAGAAGCGTTTTTAAGTTGATTTCGAAGCTGAGTTGATGAAAGGTCTATTGCAAGACTCTTATCAAGGTATATGCGGCCAAATGGGCTTTTTTCAAGGGTGTCCGGATCACTACATTGATGCTTTGCTAATAGAGTCTTAATTTGGGGATCCATCTGCGTGGAAAGATCATGGTGGGGCCTGCTTGCTACCGCCAGATTGACATAATTTAGCAGTTGCTCCCAAGAGTTCCAGGTGGGTAGGTTGAGGAGAGTGTCAGCTCCCATTAGCCAAGTGAGGCTGACCTGAGGCCCAAAGGATTCTCTGAGGGCTTTGACTGTATCCAGTGTATAGCTGGGCCCAGCTCGATCCATCTCGATGTGATCAACCCGAATTTGCGTTGCCATCTTGAAATTCATAAAGTCGCTAGCCAAATCAACACCAGCCGCTTCTGTCATCTGCAGGCGAATCTGCGCTGGGGTAATGTCTAAGTCCTTTTGCCAAGGCTCCCCACTCGGAATGAGCAGCAATTCATCGAGCTGTAAAAGCTTAGAAAAATGGGTTGCCAGCTTCAGGTGAGCAAGATGAGGCGGGTCAAATGTCCCGCCCAGAATGCCAATTTTTTTTAGCTTAGCCAAGTTGCTAGTGCTCAATTTAGGCTAGCCAATCACGGGGCTTGAGATAGTAGTCATAGAGCTTTGCTTCTGGTGTTCCTGGTTTGGGTTGCCAGTTGTACCACCATTGCACTACCGGCGGCATCGACATCAGAATGGACTCAGTACGTCCTCCAGAGTGCAGCCCAAAAATAGTCCCACGATCAAATATCAGGTTGTATTCAACATAACGACCACGACGATATTCTTGGAAGGCTTTTTCTTCTGGGGTGAAGCTGTCTTGATAGCGTCGCTCCACAATCGGCAGATAGGCGTTAATGAACGCATCGCCTACCGCACGTGTCATGGCAAAGCTTTGTTCAAAACCAAGGTTATTGAAGTCGTCAAAAAAGACCCCGCCGATACCACGGGGTTCCTCGCGGTGCTTGAGGTAAAAATATTCATCGCACCATTTTTTAAAACGGGGATACAGATCTTCACCAAATGGATCTAGCGCCTCTTTGGCTGTCTGATGAAAGTGCCTGCAATCCTCGTCTACACCGTAGTAAGGCGTGAGGTCAAAGCCACCACCAAACCACCAAACAGGCTCTTTATCCGGGGCTTGGGCGATAAAGCAGCGCACATTCATATGGGTGGTTGGCGCTTTGGGATTGTTCGGATGAAACACTACAGAAACGCCCATCGCCTCAAAACTACGTCCAGTGAGTTCTGGGCGATGATGTGATGCAGAAGGAGGCATTTGATCACCGCGAACATGTGAAAAACCGACGCCCCCTTTTTCAAGAACATTGCCGCCATCCAAGGTGCAAGTGCGACCATAGCCCTTTAATTTACTGTCTTCTGGTTTTTCCCAGGCATCGGCCACAAACGCCTTGCCATCCAGAGCGCTCATCGCCGTGGTGATGCGATCTTGTAAGCCTAAAAAATAATCCTTTAGGGCCGCAATATTAATTTGGGTAGGGTCGGCAGAAGACAAGGGTGACAGGTTCTTTTTTATGTGAGAGATTGTAAGAGTGTATCCAATTACTTAACAGCGCGATAGCCGATATCTTTACGATATTGCATCCCATCGAAGTGAATCTTGGAGATAGCTTCATACGCTTTTTGCTGTGCGCCACGAACGGTATCGGATAGACCTACAACACACATGACGCGGCCGCCAGAGGTCAGTAATTTTCCATCTTGCAACTTGGTGCCAGCGTGAAAAGTGAATTGATCTTCAGTGTCAGCAGGAATGCCCGTGATGACATCACCATTGCGTGGATTATCAGGGTAGAGATGGGCCGCAAGGACCACACCTAAGGCTGTACGTCGATCCCACTCCAACTCCACTTCATTCAGCGTGCCATCAACTGCATGATCCAATGCATTGACAAGATCACTCCGCAAGCGCGCCATGATCGGTTGTGTTTCTGGGTCGCCCATACGGCAATTAAACTCTAAAGTTTTTATGCTGCCATCAGGAGAAATCATCAGGCCTGCGTATAAAAAACCTGTGTATGGAATACCGTCAGCCTCCATACCTTTCACGGTTGGCATAATGACTTCACGTAATGCCCGTGCATGAATTTCAGGGCTAACTACAGGGGCTGGAGAGTAAGCGCCCATCCCGCCTGTATTGGGACCTTGATCAGCATCGAGTAAACGTTTGTGATCTTGGCTAGTAGCTAGAGCCAAAACATGTTTGCCATCCACAAGAACAATAAAACTGGCTTCTTCACCGGTCAAAAATTCTTCAATTACGATGCGCGCACCTGCATTACCAAGCTTGTTATCTGCGAGCATCATGTCGACAGCCGCATGAGCCTCTGATAGACTCATTGCGACCACCACGCCTTTGCCAGCAGCAAGGCCATCGGCCTTGATGACGATCGGCGCACCTTTGGCATCGATATAAGCGTGCGCTTCTAATATATTTGTAAATGTCTGGTATTCCGCGGTTGGGATGCCATGACGTTTCATAAACGCTTTGGAGAAATCTTTTGAAGACTCTAATTGGGCTGCTAGTTGGGTTGGCCCAAAAATACGTAAGCCATTGTTGCGGAATAGATCCACAATCCCTGCAGCTAAGGGAGCCTCCGGACCAACAACTGTGAGATGAATTTTTTCACGCTTTGCAAAGTCTGCCAATTCTTGAAGGTCGGAGATCGGAAGATTTTGAATGCCAACTGCGGTTAGTTTAGCGGTGGCGGTGCCGCCGTTACCTGGCGCAACATATACCGTTTGAACTTGTGGGGATTGGGCTAGCTTCCAAGCGAGAGCATGTTCGCGACCACCAGAGCCAATTAAAAGAATTTTCATAGAGAGTGAAGAGGGATATTGATAAATGGTGTTAAGAGAGTCAATTGGCTAGAGAGATGCATTCGTGAAAACCTCTTGAACATCATCTAAGTTCTCGAGTGCATCTAGTAGTTTTTGCATGCTCTCAGCTTGATCTCCTTGGAGCTCAGTTTCAGTCTCGGGACGCATCGTTACTGTTGCCAATTCTGCTTTTAAGCCTGCTTGAGTAAGCGCATCTTGTACCTTGGAAAAATCCGGTACTGAAGTGAGAACCTCAAGCGAGCCATCATCATGGGCAATCACATCTTCTGCGCCCGCATCAAGAGCGATCTCCATTAGCTGATCTTCATTGGTGCCTGGTGCAAATAACATTTGACCGCAGTGTTTGAACATAAAGGCAACAGAACCTTCAGCTCCCATATTGCCGCCATTTTTGGCGAATGCATGGCGTACCTCAGCAACGGTGCGAGTACGGTTATCGGTTAAGCAATCTACAATAATGGCAGCTCCATTAAGACCATAACCCTCATAGCGAATCTCTTCGTAATTGACACCCTCTAAGGAGCCGGTGCCACGTTGGATTGCCCGCTGAACGTTGTCATTGGGCATATTGGCGTCTTTAGCTTTATCAATTGCCAGGCGCAAGCGGGGGTTGGTAGCAATATCGCCACCGCCCAATTTGGCTGCAACGGTGATTTCTTTAATGAGTTTGGTCCAAATCTTGCCGCGCTTTTCGTCTTGACGTCCTTTGCGGTGCTGAATATTGGCCCATTTCGAATGGCCGGCCATACGGGTAAGTCCTTTTGAATAAGTCGCTTGAAGTCTTCATTTTACGGACTTCTCAGATCAAGAATGGGGGTCGTACCACTTTTTTGTTACACTCTCACCTCTTAGCTTGCTTCAATGCAGTTTTCCACTGCAAACACCTGCCCCGGTGATGGAATTGGTAGACGTGCCGGACTCAAAATCCGGTGCCGCAAGGCGTGGCGGTTCAAGTCCGCCCCGGGGCACCATCTCAAATCAGCTTTTGCTGATGCCTTGAGATGTTGAAAATCTTAAATCTCGTAAGTCTCAGACTCATTATTCATTGCTTGCTCAACCATTTTCTTGGTGAGCGTGGGTGAGAATAGCTCAATGAAGGTGTAGATGAAGGAGCGTAAATAAGCGCCTTGCTTGACGCCGAGATGTGTGATGTTGCTACCGAATAAATGCCCAACTGGAATGACTCGCAGATTGCGATCTCGATCGGCATCGTATGCTAAATCAGCAACAATACCGACGCCCATACCCGTCTCAACGTAAGTCTTAATGACGTCTGCATCAATCGCCTCCAAAATAATATCGGGACTCAAGTTACGTTGTGCAAAGGCTGCATCGATCTTGCTACGACCTGCAAATGCTTTGTCGTAGGTGATGAGTGGGTACTTTGCAATCTCTTCCAGCGTGATATTGGACTGATTGAGAAGTGGATGACTGAGTGGGACCATCATGACGTGATGCCATTGATAGCCTGGAAGTGCCAGTACGCCAGGGGTATTGGCAATACCCTCGGTTGCAATCGCAATATCTGCGCGATCATGAATCAGTAGCTCGGCAATTTGTCTTGGGCTACCTTGCTGAATGCTGACGCGTACCTTTGGAAAGCGCTTGGTAAATTCTGTTAAGACTTTAGGTAATGCATAGCGGGCTTGGGTGTGGGTGGTGGCAATCACTAGGTTACCCTGATCTTGACTGGCAAAATCCTTACCCACCCGCTTTAAGGTTTCCACTTCATCGAGGATGCGCTCGATCGAAACTAGGATCCGTTTGCCTGGCTCAGTAAGTGAGCGAATGCGTTTGCCGTGGCGTCTAAAGATCTCGATACCAAGCTCATCTTCCAGTTCGATGATCGCCTTGGAGACCCCTGGCTGAGAAGTGAAGAGTGCCTTTGCTGCAGAAGTGAGATTGAAGTTCTGCCTGACAGCTTCACGAACAAAACGAAATTGATGCAGATTCATAGAGATTCCATCCTTTATATCAACTACGATATAGGAAATAAATTCTATATGATTTTTTGGTATTAAGCTCTAGATACCCAGCGTAAGCCAATAAGCGCAAAAACGAAGTACACCAAGGGGGGTGTCAGGGCTGTTAGGAGCGGGGGCCATGCGCCCAGGAGTCCGACATTGGAAAAGAGTGAGTTAAACAGCTGAAAGCTCATGCCCAACATAATTCCGCCGAAGACCTTAATACCGACGCTGCCAGTCCGAACTTTTAAGTAAGCAAAGGGCAGTGCTAGCGCAAGCATGACAAAAATCGTGAATGGATAAATCACTTTTTTCCAGAACGCAATCGAATGGCGCTGCTCATCTTGTTTATTGTCTCTAAGATGAGTGATAAAGCGACCCAAACTCAGGATAGACATTTTTTCTGGGCTGACTAAAAGCACGCTCAAAATTTGTGGTGTCACCACAGAATCTAAGCTCACGAGAGGGTGAGTGAAGGTTTGTGCCGAATAGACTGCATTTAGCGGATCTGCCTGCTTGGTTTCTTTAAAGCGGGTTTCGGTGACATCATCCAGAATCCAAGTACCCGTTTGATCAAAGCGACCAGATACAGCACTGCGAATGGAGAGTAATCGATATTTATCATCAAACTCGTACATGCGAATATTTTTGATCTCATTATCTTGCTCAATTTTTCCAACATTGACATAGCGCACCCCAGGTCTGATGGGTCCGCTACCATCTGCATCTCGTAGGCGATCCTTGACCCAAACCCCAGTCTTAAATTGAGAGCCATAGCTTGAACCTAGAGCCTTCATCCGGACTCGATCAGATAGATTTTCACTATAGGGCCCAAGCCATTCGCTCATCATGAGGGTTAACGCAATCAGGGGTAATGAAATCTTGGCTAGCGTCATCAAGCCTCTGCGTACATCTAGTCCGGCAATGCGCAAAATAGTGAATTCAGATTGACTCGCAAGCATGGCAAATACGTAAATGCTACCAATTAGACCTGCAATGGGGATGATCTCGGAAATCCGACTTGGTGCTTTTAATAAAACATGCAGCAGGGCAAGTGGAAGCGTGTATTGACCTTTCACTGAACTAAGCTCACTCAAAATATCGAAGAACAAAAATAGCGCCACCAATGCAAACAAGATAAAACCAAAGGCGGCATAAATTTGCCTGGCTAAATAGCGTTCGAAGATGTAAGGAAAAAGAAGCTTCATCTCTTGACTAAAAAAGCGGGTAGCTGACGGCGCCACCATTTCAGAGAAGGGTTAATGCGATTGCGAATCAGGAAAAAGGCAATACTAAAAGCAAGAACATGTATGGGCCAAGCGGCCAGAAAAACATTCACCCTGCCTTGCGACACAAAGTTTTGCGTCAGGTTGAGTAGATTGCTATAGATGAGGTAAATCAGCACCGCATAAAACATCGCAGTGTAGTTGCCCAGCCTGGGGTTGACATAGGCAAGCGGTATGGCGATCAGCACCAATCCAAGAGCCATGAATGGCAAACCAATACGCCAAAGTAATTCAGCATGATTGGAGTTGATGGCAGCTACATTGGGGTCATTTAAGAGCTCGGTTACCGTTTTTTCACGATCACGTGGCGCTGGATCAAGGGCGTTTTTGTCACGGATATTGGTGTTGTACTCAGCAAACTCCAAAATCCGAAAATCTGGCTGCGTTGGCAGTCCCTCATAACGTCGACCATTGTGCAGAACAATCGATTTTCCACCGCTAGCTGCATTCTCAATAAATCCGGTAGAGGCAACGGCAACACTGAGTCGGCCATTTTTAGTTTCAGCAGCAAAGATATTTTTCACTGCACGTTTTTCAACATCGAGCTCTTCAATAAAAAATACACGATCTGCCTTGGCGGACTCCCTGAACTGGCCTGCAGCAATCATGGAAACATCACTACGCTGCTGAAAGCGTTGGCTAATGATGGTGGATTCGCGATTGGCCCAAGGCCAAGCAAACATAGCTAACAAGGAGATGATGACAATAAGGGGGGCTGCAAAATGCAGAATCGGCCGGATAAGGCTAGCAATACTGAGGCCGCTGGCAAACCAAACAATCATTTCTGAATCCTTGTACCAGCGCACCAGCACAATTAAGACGGCCACAAAGAGGGAAACGGTGAGTAGGACGGCCATGTAGCCTAGGGTGGCTAGCGCTATCAGCACCAGGGCATCCTCTGGATTGACTGCCCCGTTAGCCGCAAAGCCCAAAATGCGGATGACTAGGGTGGTAATCATGATGGTCACCAAGACCAAAAAGACGCCGCCAGTCGTAAAACTGAGTTCGCGGCGAAGGGTTTGGTGAAAAATCATAAATAGGTGATTTGGCTAACTGTTATTGGCTCACTCAAGATGTGAACCTGCATGTCGGAGGATAATGGATAAATATCTGTTTTTTCCCTTGATTTGACTTAAAAATACTCCAATACATGATGACTATTCAATTTAGCACCAAGATTTTCTCGCAAGCCGATGTCAGTAACCCTAAGCAGATCAAGACGAGTCTAGCTACTTTATTGGCGCAGGGCTCCGATTGCTTAGTTTTGGCCTACTCCAAAGCGGATTTAGATGCGTTGAAAACTGCAAAATCTAAGTCTGGGCTTTTGGTCGACTTAGACCGCTTGCTCAATGGTTCAGTTACTCACGCAAACCTGGTGGGTGATTTGGATGATCAGCAGGCATCTAGCTGCATGATTCGTGCTGAAAAATCATGGGCTGCATCTGGCGTAAAAGTGAAACGTATTCTTTTAGTGTGTTTAGGGGATATTGTTACCGCTAGTGCACGTAGCTTAAGCGCTTATTCAAAAATCGCTCGGGCTGCCTTAAAGCACTTGAGTGGCGGACCAATTCAAAACGCCTTGTGGTTTATTCCCAGCTTTGCCTTGGGTCATCGTGCTGACTTTATTGCTGAAGAAGTGCGTTTAACGATTCAATATGCCGGCGACCAAGCTTATCGCTTTGGAGTGCGCCAGCCCGCCATGAAATTCAAGGTGAAAGACAAAGCGGATACTTTTACTCATCTCATTTTTGCGGGTAACGACCAGTGCGCTAAAGAATTAAAGGCAGCGGTACCAGAGGGTTCTGCCATGGTTGAGGGTATGAACTTGGCCAAAGATTTAGGTAATTTACCGCCCAATATCTGCACCCCGACATACTTAGGCAAGGCTGCACAAGGCTTGAGTAAGAAGACGGGTTTGAAGGTTGAGGTCTTAGGCCGTAAACAAATAGAAGCCTTGGGGATGGGCTCTTTTCTATCTGTAGCTCAGGGCTCTGACACGCCACCACAATTTATTGTGATGAAACACCAGGGTGGTAAGGTTGGTGAGGCGCCGATTGTACTTGTGGGTAAAGGGGTTACTTTTGACACTGGTGGCATCTCTTTAAAGCCTGGTGAGGCTATGGATGAAATGAAGTACGACATGTGCGGGGCAGCATCTGTCATCGGTACGATGTATGCCACCGCTTTGATGAAGTTGAAAAAGAATGTCATCGGCGTGATTCCTACTTGTGAAAATATGCCCTCTGGCCAGGCTACTCGTCCAGGCGATATCGTAAAGAGTATGTCTGGGCAAACTATTGAGATTCTGAATACGGATGCTGAAGGCCGCTTGATTTTGTGTGATGCCTTAACCTATGTTGAGCGCTTCAAGCCCAAGGCAGTCATTGATGTGGCCACCTTGACTGGCGCTTGCATTATCGCCTTAGGGCATGTGCATAGCGGTGTATTTTCTGATGACGAAGGCTTGGTAAATTCTTTGACTAAGGCTGGGCATGCCTCTTTGGATACTGTATGGCGTCTTCCTTTAGACGCTGCATATCACGAGCAACTCAAGTCCAATTTTGCAGACGTTGCGAATATTGGCGGGCGCCCAGCTGGCAGCGTTACTGCAGCCTGCTTCTTATCGCGCTTTACTGAAAAATACAAATGGGCTCACTTAGATATCGCAGGCACCGCTTGGAAGAGTGGCGCAGCTAAAGGCTCTACTGGTCGCCCAGTACCCTTGCTAGTAAATTATTTGCTAGAGCAAAAGTAAGTAAAAGATAAAAGCGAAATTAAAGGCGGAAGACGACACTGATGTCCCGGATTGATTTCCATAGCAATGTTAGTGATAAGCTGGAATACGCCTGTCGCTTAACACGCAAGATTTGGAGTGCCACAGCTTCTGGTGAGCCGGTGCGTCATATCGTGATGGTGGGTGAGAGAGCGGATCTTAAAAAGCTCGATGAACTGTTATGGACATTTAGCGCAATAGATTTTTTACCGCATTGCTTTATTGAAGATGAGGGCGCAGTCGATACACCCATCTTGCTGACTGATCATTTCTTATCGCCCGCCTTATCTCAACTTCCTCATGCGGATGTCTTAATCCATTTGGGAATGAGCATGCCGCAAGATGTACCCGCCGTACTTGCACGCTTCCCAAGAATTGTCGAAGTAGTTACTGTAAATGAAGCGGAGCGTCTTGCAGGTCGCGAGCGTTACAAAGCCTATCGTGACTTGGGTCATGAGTTGCATAATTTCGATCAATCTAAAGCGTGATCACTAGACATTCCAAGGCATGTTAATTCATCCAGAATTCGATCCTGCTGCAATTCGGATTGGCGCATTCGCCATTCATTGGTATGGCTTGATGTACCTCTTAGCATTCGCGCAATTTTTACTATTGGGCCGTCTGCGCATTCGTGCTGCACGATATCAATCACTAGGATGGTCGTACAAGGATCTTGAGGATCTTTTGTTTGTTGGTGTTCTGGGCGTTGTACTGGGTGGTCGATTAGGTTACACCTTGTTTTATATGCCTGATTATTACCTCTCTCATCCCTTGAGTATTTTTAAGATCTGGGAAGGCGGTATGTCTTTTCACGGCGGGCTGTTGGGTGTGCTGCTGGCATTGTTCTGGTTTGCTTACCGTCGTAAGGTTTCATTCTTTGTCGTGAGTGATCTGGTTGCGCCGCTCGTGCCATTTGGCTTGGCGTTTGGTCGACTGGGTAATTTTATTAATGGTGAACTATGGGGACGGCCAACGGACTTGCCTTGGGCCATGGTATTTCCGATGGTGGACTCCATTCCACGTCATCCTTCGCAGATCTACCAGTTCTTTGGCGAGGGAGTCTTTTTAGGCGTCATGCTCTGGGTTTACTCCAGTAAATCTCGTAGGGTGGGGCAGGTTTCAGGACTATTTTTACTGGGCTATGGTGTTTGTCGTTTCTTGGCAGAATTTGCCCGCGAGCCAGATGCCTTCTTGGGCCTCTTAGGCCTCGGTCTATCTATGGGTCAGTGGCTTTCTTTGCCCATGATCATTTTTGGAATTTACCTTATAGTGAGAGTAGATACAAAAAATCAGAAATATCAGTAGTTATAAAAATCAAGCTTTTTCGTAGTTTGTCTGATTTCTAATCATTTGACCTCAATCGAAAGCCATTCATGCTGGAGAAGTTAACTAAAGCCCGAAATTTGTCGAAGGCAAATAATGCGATTAAACGCCTGATCTCAGAGCGTGGCGAATCGAATGCACTTAGCATGGCAGATGATGTAGTTAATAACTACCGCAAATTAACAAAAGATCAGTACGTCTCTTTTTTCACCTTTCTTTTTGAAAAACTCAATCCTCAGGCTG
Organism: Polynucleobacter sp.; assembly: GCA_044340835.1. Lineage (GTDB taxonomy): Bacteria > Pseudomonadota > Gammaproteobacteria > Burkholderiales > Burkholderiaceae > Polynucleobacter. The sequence goes on along the minus strand of JBIISV010000021.1, from coordinate 4,740 downwards.
ACGCTGTTTTAAAGGCTGCCCAAAACTTTGTTGCTGACTCCAGTGCGCGTAATTACATTCAACTGCAAAAGGTTTCCGAATCCCCTCGTCAAGAGTTTTTCCGCCGTCTCAATCGTGCGAGTCAAGGTACTGCTGCCGTAGTAGAAATGCGTCGCGAATTGCTGCAGCTATTAGATAAAAAACCAGAATTGGCTGCAGTCGATTTTGACTTGCGCCATTTACTATCTTCTTGGTTTAATCCCGGTTTTCTAAAAATGCATCAAGTCGATTGGAAGTCCCCAGCCGAGGTACTTGAGAAGCTTATACAGCATGAGGCAGTGCACGAGATTGATGGTTGGGATGACCTGCGTCGTCGCCTACAGCCTGATCGTCGCTGCTTTGCTTTTTTTCATCAGCAACTTCCGAGTGAGCCCTTAATCTTTGTTGAAGTCGCCCTTCTGCCCGAGATCCCTACAGTCATCATGCCATTGGTAGATAAAAAAGCAGACATAGTGGATCAGGTCTCTCAATATAAGGTTGCCGTCTTTTACTCCATTAGTAACTGTGAGTCTGGACTGCGCGGTGTATCGATGGGTAATTTTTTGATTAAGCGGGTTGCGGAAAAATTACATGCAGAATTTCCGGGGATCAAAACGTTTGTGACTTTGTCACCGATCCCAGGGTTAATGGATTGGATTGCAGCTGGAGCGCATTTAGGTGCAGGCGTGCCTCCTGAGAGATTGAAGCCTAACCTCAAGATAGCTCGGGATGCCGCTTTGGCAGCACTTAAACTCCAGAATCAACCTTGGAATGAGCGCTTGGCGGGTGGCTGGCATCCCGATCTGGCTACTGATAAGGAAAAAGAGGCTTTATTGACCTTGGCAAGTATGTATTTGGGCTTGGCCTCTACCGGGCGGGACGGTAATCCAGTGGCTAAGTTTCATATGGGTAATGGTGCTAAGTTGCACCTCATTAACTGGGCAGGTGATTTATCTCGCAAGGGATTACGCCAATCTGCTGGCCTGATGGTCAACTACCTTTATGACTTAGGGAGCGTTGAGGACAACCACGAGCGCTTTGTTAATGGTGAAATTACCTATTCTCGGGCGGTAGGCCGCCTAATGACAGCCTAGCATTGACGCTAGGGCTAATTTCTATTGGAAAGTGGAACTCCCCTTAGAATAAGGGAGTATGTGAACTAGTCGTAAAAGTGAAACCAGTGAAAAGTTGGTAAAAATTATAGGAGACAAGCATGTTCAATCAGAAAAATCAATTTTCCGCGCTCAGATTCAGTGTTTTAAAAAAAGCGCTATTTTTAATTTGTGCGGCACCGCTTGCCGTTATTGCCCAAGAGTGGCCGAATAAGCCCATTACCTTTGTTGTTCCTTTTCCTGCGGGCGGTGGCACGGATGCTTTTGCTAGGCCACTGGCAGCTCAGCTCACCGAGCAACTCGGTAAACAATTCCTAATTGATAATCGCGGTGGTGCGGGTGGAACTGTTGGCGCGTCAGCAGCTGCAAAAGCAGCCCCAGATGGCTATACCTGGTTTATTGGTGCAACTCATCACACCATTGCGCCTTCTATGTACAAAGGTTTGGATTACGACATTGAGAAGAGTTTTGTACCAGTTGCAATGATTGCTAACGTGCCACAAGTTTTGGTGGTAAATCCACAAAAAGTGAGTGCTCGTAATATTAAAGAGTTTGTTGAGCTCATGAAGAAAAATCCTGGCAAATATAATTATGCTAGCGCTGGTAGTGGCACAGTCCATCACTTAGCAGGCGAACTCTTTAAGATTCAAACAGGCACATTCATAACCCATATCCCTTATCGTGGAGCTGGTCCAGCGATGAGTGACTTATTAGCTGGTCAAGTGGACTTGGAATTTGATGGCCTAGCCACTTCTGCTGCGCAAATTAATGCAGGTAAGCTGGCAGCGATTGCTGTAGCATCCAATAAGCGCTCATCTGCCATTCCGAATGTGCCAACATTCCAGGAGGCAGGTTTGCCTGATTACGTGGTGTCAACTTGGTATTCCATGTTTGCTCCAGCTGGCACTCCTAAGCCCATAGTAGATAAGATGATTGCTGAAGTACAAAAAGCCTTAAATACGCCTAAGCTAAAAGGGATTTGGGAAAAGAATGGTTCTGATACTCCCTCGCTGACTGGTGAAGCATTTGGCAAGCAGGTACAGGCAGATGTTGTGCGTTGGTCTGCAGTAGTGAAGAAGTCTGGCGCCTCATTGGATTGATTCGTAGTTTTATTTGATTGGTTTTGAGGCTCTCATGAATTTATATTCTTTATTGGAAAAAGGTTTTCCAAAAGATAAGCAAGCGTGTGCATTAGAAACGCATGATGGACTGTTTTATTCATGGAGTGATCTAGAGCGTGCGACAGCCAAAATGGCTAACTTGCTAAAGAGCCTCAAACTGCCAGCCGGTTCTCGTATTGCAGTACAGGTTGAGAAATCACCAGAAGCTCTTTTTTTATATCTAGCCACTGTCAAGGCAGGCTATGTTTACCTGCCCCTCAATACCGCTTATCAAGCTGCTGAAATTCAGTACTTCCTGGAGAATGCTGAGCCAGCAGTAGTAGTTTGTAGTAGTCAGAATTTCTCTTGGGTTTCTAAGCTTGCTTTCAAGTCAGGCACTAAGCACGTCTTTACTCTAGATGAAGATCGCAAGGGCACTTTGTTAGAGCGTGCCGGCGGTCAAAGCGATCAGTTCAAAACAGTTGCTGTTAAGGATGATGATTTAGCGGCTATCTTATATACCTCTGGCACAACTGGTCGTAGCAAAGGCGCGATGCTTACTCATAAAAATTTGGGTAGCAATGCACAAGTACTGCAAAAGTTTTGGGGCTGGAAAAAAGGCGATGTCTTATTGCACGCGCTCCCCATATTCCATGTTCATGGTTTATTCGTAGCAGCCCATGGCGCGCTGATCAATGGCAGCAAGATGATTTGGTTGCCACGCTTAGATACTGCGCAATTAATTCATCACATGCCTCATTCCACTGTGATGATGGGTGTACCCACCTTTTATGTTCGCCTCCTAGCGGACAAAGGTTTTAATAAAAATGCTGCGCGCAATATGCGCCTGTTTGTTTCTGGATCCGCACCTTTGCTCACGGAGACATTTAATACTTTTAAGGAAGTGATTGGTCAGTCTATTCTTGAGCGTTACGGGATGAGCGAAACAGTCATGTTGGTTTCTAATCCATATCAAGGTAATCGCGTAGGAGGCTCTGTTGGTCTGCCGCTGCCTGGGGTAAAAGTACGCGTTGTCAATGAAAACAATAAACCTTGTGATGTAGATGAAATCGGTAGCATCCAGGTAAAGGGGCCAAATGTATTTCAAGGCTACTGGCGTATGCCAGAAAAAACTGCCGAAGAATTTACTAAAGACGGTTGGTTCAAGACAGGTGATGTTGGTCGCTGGGGTGGCTCTGCTAATGGCGGTAAAGCTCCCGAGAATTACCTGTGTATCGTTGGGCGCAGCAAGGATTTAATTATCTCTGGTGGCTACAACGTGTATCCAAAAGAAATTGAAAGCTTTATCGATGATATGGATGGTGTAGATGAAAGTGCTGTCATCGGCATTCCACATCCTGACTTTGGCGAAGCCGTTATGGCGGTAGTAGTTCCAAAAGCTGGTGCCAAGCTAGATTCTCAAGCGATGATTGCCATGTTGAAGACCCAAATTGCAAACTTTAAGATTCCTAAGCGCTTAGAAATCGTTGCAGACTTACCTCGCAATGCAATGGGTAAAGTGCAGAAGAATATTTTGCGTCAGCAATACGCCAGCTAACTGTAGTAAAAAATACTAGCTTAGAAGCCAAATGCCTTACGGCTTTCATTGAACATGAAGACTGCAAGAGAAAGTAGCATCACGCCGAAGATACGTTTGAGCTGAGCCACATTCAACTTCCTGGCCATTTTTGCGCCGAATGGGGCAGTAAAGATGCTCAATGCCACAATGCAGAGGACGGCTGGAACATATACAAACCCTAGTGATCCTTTAGGAAGGTAGGGATTATCCCAGCTGCCATACATGTAGCCAATCGTCGCTGCTATTGCAATGGGGAGTCCTAAGGCTGAAGAGCTCGCCATCGCAGTGTGTGTTTTGACATTGCACCAAAGCATGAATGGCACAGTCATGAATGCTCCACCAGCACCAACCAGGCTAGCAACAATGCCGGTAATTGTTCCAAAAGAGAAAAGACCTAAATTACCGGGGGGCGCTTTTCCAACTACAGGTTTCTTTTTGAAGATCATCTGCATCGAGGTGTAGACGAGAAAAATGGCAAAAACTAGCGACAGCCAAGAGGTATTGATTGCTTGGAAGATTTCACTACCACCAACTAGGCTGCCAATAACTAATCCTGGACTGAGTGCGGCGACCAATTTCCAGTCGATGGAGTTGTGTTTGTGATGAGCCCAGATCGCTGAAGTAGTGGTAAATAAGACGGTCGCCATGCCAGTAGCGATGGCCATGTGCACAATGATATTTTGATTAAACCCCAAATGATTAAAAACCAAAATCATAAATGGGATCAAGATCATGCCGCCGCCAATGCCTAACAAGCCTGCAAGAAAGCCAGAGATACTACCGCATAACATGAGCATTGCAATGTCAGCTATTGACATGAATTCCCCGCCTTAGCCGCTAGGCCGTCATCCTGAACCCTAAGGTTCAAGGTGGAACGGCTACTCCGCTTCGGGTGCACTAAGAAGCTCAGGGAGTGAACAGCGCGAAGCTG
>JBIISV010000020.1:0-19647 GCA_044340835.1 Polynucleobacter sp. | reverse complement strand
GGCGCGGTAGCGATTAAGTACTAAAGCAACAGTAATACAACAACAACCATCATTCAGTGATTATTCCTATGACATTTGCATTTGTATTCCCTGGCCAAGGCTCCCAATCTGTTGGGATGCTCAACTCCATTGCTGACCGCCCTGAAGTACGCGCGACATTAGAAGAGGCTTCTGAGGCCTTAGGTGAGGATATCGCGAAACTGATTGCGCAAGGTCCAGCAGAAGCGCTGTCATTAACAACCAATACCCAGCCAGTGATGCTCACTGCAGCAATTGCATTTTATCGTGCCTGGTTGGCTTCTGGTGGCGCTGCTCCTAAGATAATGGCTGGCCACAGCTTAGGCGAATACTCCGCCCTAGTTGCTGCTGGCGCAATCTCTTTTAAAGATGCCGTGCCTTTAGTGCGTTTTCGTGCAGAAGCAATGCAAACTGCGGTACCGGTCGGTACTGGTGGTATGGCCGCGATCTTAGGTTTGGATGATGCGATCGTTAAAACGGTGTGCGCCGAAGCCGCTGCCGTATCTGGTGGTGTGGTGGAGGCAGTGAACTTTAATGCGCCAGGACAAGTGGTGATAGCTGGTGGCAGCGACGCTGTCAGCAAGGCCTGCGAATTACTGAAGGCTGCAGGCGCTAAACGGGCTCTCCCCTTACCAGTGTCTGCACCATTTCACTCTTCCTTATTGCAGCCTGCTTCTGAAAAGCTTAAAGGCTATTTGGCGAATATTGAATTCAAGATTCCAGCGATTCCCGTTATTAATAACGTTGATGTAGAAATACTGAGTGATCCAGCGGCTATTAAAGATGCGCTGGTGCGCCAAGCTGCTAAGCCTGTGCGCTGGCAAGAAACGATTCATATGATGGCAGCGCAGGGCATTACTCAAGTAGTGGAATGTGGCCCTGGCAAAGTGTTGGCCGGTCTCACCAAGCGCATCAATGAGAGCGTCATTGGACTACCTGTTTTCGATGAAGTAAGCCTCCATGAGGCTTTAGCTGCAGTAAAGTAAATGTGAATCAAAACATGAAAGACATATATGAACCTTGATCTCAGTGGACAAATTGCATTAGTTACCGGTGCATCGCGCGGTATTGGTCAGGCGATTGCAGACGAGTTGGTAAAGTGCGGTGCCAAAGTCATTGGCACCGCTACCTCTGAGGACGGTGCTAAGGCAATCCATGCGCGCTTGCAAGCCAATGGCGGACGCGGTGAAATGCTTAATGTGACAGACCCAAAGGCCTGTGAAGACATCATTGATCTGATCGTTAAGGATTTTGGCGGAATCCATATTTTGGTGAATAACGCCGGCATCACGCGCGATAACTTGGCTATGCGTATGAAAACCGATGAGTGGACTGACGTTATTGATACCAATTTAAGTGCAGTTTTTCGTCTCTCTCAGGCGGTAATGCGTCCAATGATGAAGGCGCGTGGAGGCCGAATCATCAATATCACTTCGATTGTTGGGCATATGGGTAACGCAGGTCAGGCAAATTACGCTGCTGCTAAAGCAGGGGTTTCTGGTATGACTCGTGCTTTGGCAAGGGAAATCGGTAGCCGCAATATCACTGTCAATTGTGTAGCCCCCGGCTTTATTGATACGGATATGACCCGCGCTTTGAGTGAAGAACAGCAAAATGCCCTAAAAGCGAACATTCCTTTAGCGCGTCTGGGGAGCCCGGAAGATGTGGCTCAGGCGGTCGCCTTTTTAGCCTCTCCAGCTGCTGGATACATCACTGGCAATACCCTACATGTCAATGGCGGTCTCTATTTAGCCTAGAAATAAGGCAGGAATTTGATCATTTTTTGGTGGATTTACTAATTTAGTCCCCCAAGCTGATAAAATCCCTTTCATCGTTTTTTTACAACCCTTGGGGGAATTAATGGATAACATCGAACAACGCGTTAAGAAGATCGTCGCTGAGCAATTGGGCGTCGCAGAAGCAGAGATCAAGAATGAATCTTCTTTTGTGAACGACTTAGGCGCAGACTCTCTTGACACTGTTGAGTTGGTAATGGCTTTAGAAGACGAATTCGGGATTGAGATTCCGGATGAGGAAGCTGAAAAAATCACTACCGTTCAGCTTGCTATCGATTTTGCTCAATCTAAAGCTCAGGGTTAATTCCCCAGCTTAGTTCATAGCTATTACTGTGTCAGCATCAAATGGCCGTCGCCGGGTAGTGATCACCGGCCTGGGCCTTATTTCACCTGTTGGTAACTCCGTTGATGTGGCTTGGCCTAACTTACTTGCGGGCAAATCAGGTATTGCCACTATTACGAAGTTTGACCATACTCCGCTGAGCGTGCATTTCGCTGGAGAGGTGAAGGACTTCAATGTTGAAGAATACGTTTCTGCTAAAGAGGCGCGCCACATGGATACCTTCATCCATTTTGGTATTGCCGCTGGTACGCAAGCGATTCGAGACAGCGGTCTTCAGATAACCGAAGAGAACGCAGAGCGTGTTGGCGTCATGGTTGGCTCAGGTATCGGTGGTTTACCGATGATTGAGGAAACTGGTGCTGAGCTACTCGCTCGTGGCCCCCGTCGGATCTCCCCATTCTTTGTGCCAGGCTCAATCATTAATATGATTTCTGGCCACCTCAGTATCTTGTTTGGCCTGAAGGGTCCCAATGTAGCTGCAGTGACAGCTTGTACTACTGGTTTACATAGCATTGGCTTGGCAGCCCGCTTAATTCAGTACGGTGATGCTGATGTGATGGTGGCTGGCGGTGCGGAATCCACTATCTCTGCTTTAGGTGTCGGTGGCTTTGCTTCCGCAAGAGCGCTATCTACTCGCAATGATGACCCAGCAACAGCTTCACGTCCCTGGGATAAAGACCGCGATGGTTTTGTCTTGGGCGAGGGTGCAGGTGTCGTTGTTTTGGAAGAGTATGAACATGCTAAAGCCCGTGGCGCAAAAATCTACTGTGAGCTTTTGGGTTTTGGTATGAGTGGCGATGCGTATCATATGACTGCACCAAATATGGATGGTCCACGTCGTTGTATGGTCAATGCGATGCGTGATGCTGGCTTAAACGCGGATCAAATTCAGTACATTAATGCACACGGTACTTCTACGCCTTTGGGTGATAAGAATGAAACCGGTGCTATCAAGGCTGCCCTTGGCGATCATGCCAAAAAAGTCTTGATTAACTCCACTAAATCGATGACTGGGCACCTCTTAGGTGGTGCAGGCGGCTTAGAGTCTGTCTTTACTATTCTGGCATTGCATCACCAGAAATCCCCGCCTACGATCAACATCTTCAATCAAGATCCAGAGTGTGATTTGGACTATTGCGCCAATACCGCTCGCGATGTCAAGATTGACCATGCCGTCAAAAACAACTTTGGCTTTGGGGGTACTAACGGTACCTTGATTTTTAGCAAACTGCCCTAATATTCTGAATAAGCAGTTTCCAAACCCTTTTATTCGTTTTTACTAGGCAGGTCTATAGCAACATGAAAAAGTACCTTATTGCGTTCCTCGCTATCTTTAGCTTAGGACAAGTTGCATTCATCCCAATGGCCTCCGCGCAAAACCCACGGGTGTCTATTCCTGACTTTGCTGATTTAGTTGAGCGTGCTAGTCCTGCCGTGGTCAATATTCGTACAACTGAAAAAGTAGCGCAGCAGCAAGCTCAGGGTGGTATTCCAGGAATGCCTGAGGATCAAGCTGAGTTCTTTCGTCGCTTCTTTGGGGTGCCTATTCCAGGTCTTCCTGGGGGTCCAAAACAGTCGCAACCTAATTCAGGAAAGCCGCAGGAGGCTGACCGTGGTGTGGGCTCAGGATTCATTATTGAGTCCAATGGTTTGATTTTGACCAATGCCCATGTTGTGGAAGGCGCCAACACGATTTACGTCACCTTGACAGACAAGCGGGAGTTCAAGGCAAAATTATTAGGCTTGGATAAGCGTACCGATATTGCAGTGATCAAAATTGATGGGCGTGATTTACCGCGACTCTCCCTGGGTGACTCCTCTAGGGTTCGGGTGGGTGAGTGGGTTTTGGCCATTGGCTCCCCATTCGGATTGGAAAACACAGTGACCGCAGGGATCGTATCTGCTAAGAGTCGCGATACTGGCGACTACTTGCCATTCATTCAGACTGACGTAGCAGTGAATCCAGGTAACTCTGGTGGTCCTTTATTAAATACTGCGGGACAGGTCATCGGTATTAACTCCCAAATCTTTAGCCGTTCCGGTGGTTACATGGGAATCTCCTTTGCGATTCCTATTGATGAGGCAATGCGTGTTGCAGATCAATTGCGCTCGACTGGAAGAATGACTCGAGGCCGTATCGGTGTCGCATTAGGTGAGCTAACTAAGGAGATTGCCGAAAGCTTAGGCTTAGGTAAACCTCGCGGCGCCTATGTTCGCAATGTTGAGCCAGGTGGCCCAGCAGCTGCCGGTGGTATTGAGTCTGGCGATGTGATCCTCAGTTTTAATGGCCGCGATATCGGTAAATCTACCGATCTGCCAAGAGTAGTTGGGGACACTAAACCTGGAACTAGCGCAAGCGTGCAGGTTTGGCGCAAAGGTTCCACTAAAGATTTGATGGTTGCTGTAGTAGATACAGATTCTGGTCAAGCTGCTGTGAAGAGGGCGGATAGCTCTAATTCGAGCGGGTCAAATGCCAATTCTCTTGGCGTCGTGGTTTCGGAGCCCTCAGATAGCAAGAAGAGAGAACTCAATATTCGTGGCGGCGTTGAGGTTACTGGCTTAGGCGACGGCCCCCTAGCGCGGGCAGGGGTGCGTACAGGAGATGTGATTATTCGGATCGCAGATGCTGACATCACGGGTGTGAAGCAGTTTGAGAGTCTAGTAAAGGGCTTGGATGCCAATAAGTCAGTCCCCGTTTTTGTTCGAAGATCTGATAGCACCTTGATTATCCCGGTAAGGCCTAAATAAGCAGAAAAACCGCTTTTTTAGGCTAAAAAATGGGTTTGGTGCTAATTTGGCATCACCCATTACAATCTCTTTAAGACGACTTTTTGCAGCGCATCATTGTGGTGCGTTCTGACAAGGCGTTTTTTCAAGACCACATAAGACGCTATGGATTTAATCCGCAATTTTTCTATCATCGCCCACATCGATCATGGCAAATCGACGCTTGCTGATCGCATTATTCAATTATGTGGCGGTCTCACTGATCGTGAAATGGAAGCCCAGGTCCTTGATTCGATGGATATCGAGCGTGAGCGCGGTATCACTATTAAGGCGCAAACCGCCGCACTCACCTACAAATCCAAGAACGGCAAAACATACAACATTAATTTGATTGATACGCCAGGACATGTTGACTTCTCCTATGAGGTGAGCCGCTCCCTATCGGCATGTGAAGGTGCGCTGTTGGTAGTTGATGCTAGTCAAGGTGTTGAGGCCCAAACCGTTGCTAACTGTTACATGGCACTTGAACTTGGTGTTGAGGTTGTGCCTGTCCTCAATAAGATTGATTTGCCCCAAGCTGATCCTGAGCGCGCTAAAAAAGAAATTGAAGATGTCATTGGAATTGATGCATCTGATGCAGCAACCTGCTCTGCCAAAACAGGTTTGGGTGTGCAAGAAGTGATTGAAGAAATGATCGCTCGGGTACCACCACCCAAAGGTAGTGCGGCTGATCCCCTGCAAGCATTGATTATCGATTCTTGGTTTGACAATTATGTTGGTGTAGTGATGTTGGTGCGAGTGGTAAACGGTATCTTGAAGCCAAAAGAAAAAATTACCTTAATGGCAAATGGCTCAAGCCATTTAGTGGAGCACGTCGGTGTATTTAGTCCGAAGTCAGTAGATCGTCCAGAGCTATCTGCTGGTCAAGTAGGCTTTGTGATTGCGGGTATTAAAGAATTAAAAGCGGCCAAGGTAGGTGACACTGTTACCCATACTCCTGGGCAGCAAGGCCGAGTACCCGCTACTCAACCACTACCCGGTTTTAAAGAGGTCAAGCCCCAAGTCTTTGCAGGCTTATACCCGGTAGAGTCTAGTGAATACGATCAACTGCGCGAATCTTTAGAGAAGTTGCAATTAAACGATGCTTCACTCTTGTATGAGCCAGAAGTATCTCAGGCTTTAGGATTTGGATTCCGTTGCGGCTTCTTGGGTTTACTGCACATGGAGATTGTGCAGGAGCGTCTAGAGCGTCAATATGGCATGAACCTCATCACTACTGCACCAACAGTGGTGTATCAGGTGGAGCAGTCTGATGGCTCTATCTTGTCAGTAGATAACCCATCGAAGATGCCAGAGGCCAGCAAGATTAATACGATTCTTGAGCCGATTGTGACTGTTAATTTGTACATGCCGCAAGAGTATGTCGGTGCGATCATTACATTGTGCGTCGGTAAGCGCGGTATTCAGATGGATATGAATTACCTTGGGCGCCAAGTGAAGCTGACCTATGAGTTGCCAATGGCAGAGATTGTGTTGGATTTCTTTGACAAAATGAAATCGATCTCACGCGGTTATGCATCCATGGATTACGAGTTCAAAGAGTATCGCCCAGCGGATGTGGTGAAGGTGGACATCCTGATTAATGGTGAGCGGGTTGATGCCCTGTCGGTGATTGTTCATCGTAGCAATAGTCAGCATCGCGGGCGAGAGGTAGTTGCCAAAATGCGCGGCATTATCCCGCGTCAAATGTTTGATGTGGCTATTCAGGCGGCGATAGGTAGCAATATTGTCGCCCGTGAAAACGTTAAGGCATTGCGGAAAAACGTTTTGGCTAAGTGTTACGGTGGTGATATATCCCGTAAGCGAAAGTTACTAGAAAAGCAAAAAGAAGGTAAGAAGCGTATGAAGCAGGTAGGTAATGTAGAGATTCCACAAGAAGCATTCTTGGCTATTTTGCAGGTAGACGACTAATGAACTTTGCACTCATTCTTTTTATTTTAGTAGTGGTCTCTGGCATTGCTTGGCTTGCCGATCGTTACTATTTTGCTCCACAAAGACGTAGGGCTGGCATCGACCGTATGCCATTATGGTTGGAATATACGGCCGGTTTCTTTCCGGTCATTTGTGCTGTGTTTGTATTGCGCTCCTTTATTGTGGAGCCATTCAAAATCCCTTCAGGATCCATGATTCCGACTTTGCAGATAGGTGATTTCATCCTGGTGAATAAATTTACCTACGGTATTCGTCTGCCGGTGATTAATCAGAAGGTTGTTGAGTTGGGCACTCCTCAGCGCGGTGACGTAGTCGTATTTCGCTATCCTCGAGATGAATCAATTGATTACATTAAGCGTGTCGTGGCCTTACCTGGCGATACCATTACTTATCAAGATAAGCGTTTAAGTATTAATGGCCAGCCATTGAAGTACACCGGCGGTGAGCCTTACCTTGATCCGGAAAATATGCGTTACGCCAAACTCTTTGAAGAATCTTTTCCTGCAGATTTGGGTGGTAACAAGCATGGGATTCTGAATGATCCAGATCGTCCCGCGGGAAGTTTTCCTGCTGAGCGTTTTCCAGGCTTTGAAAATTGCCAATATCAAAATGCCGGCCTCACATGTACTGTCCCTGCCGGACATTACTTTACGATGGGAGATAACCGCGATAACAGTGCAGACTCGCGTTACTGGGGATTTGTGCCGGATAAAAATATCGTCGGCAAAGCCTTCTTTGTTTGGTTGAATCTCGGAAATCTTGGTCGTATTGGCGGCTTCGAATAAAGTCATGAATGCCCGCGCTACTATCGAAACTGCACCGCTACAAGCGCAACTTGGATATACATTCAAGAAATTAGAGTTGCTCAATCAAGCACTCACACATCGTAGTCATAGCAAGAAGAATAATGAGCGCCTCGAATTCTTAGGTGACTCGATTCTCAATTGCGTAGTTGCAGAAATGCTTTATGAGCGTTACTCCGATTTGGATGAGGGCGATCTTTCTCGTGTTCGTGCCAACTTAGTCAAGCAGCAAGCTTTATATGAAATTGCGCAAACATTATCCTTATCTGACTACCTTCGCCTAGGTGAAGGTGAGCTCAAGAGTGGTGGATTTCGTCGCCCATCCATATTGGCCGATACCCTTGAAGCAGTCACTGGTGCAATTTTTTTAGATGGTGGATTTGATGCGGCTAAGACTTGCCTGCGTAAGCTCTATTCCATCATCCTGGCGCATGTCGATCCAAAGACTTTGGGTAAGGACGATAAGACTTTGCTGCAAGAGTGTTTGCAGAGCTATCAATTGCCATTGCCTACCTATAACGTCACAGGCACTAGCGGCGCTGCGCATAATCAGCAATTTGAGGTTGAATGTTTAATACCGAATCTCAAGGTATCTGTTAAGGGTGAGGGCGCGTCTCGACGAGCTGCTGAACAGGCGGCCGCCAAGCTCGCTCTAATTACTGCACAGAAAGCATTGCCGCAAGAGTTAGGTAAACCCAAAAAGACGCGGTCCGCTAAAAAGAAAGCAGCAAAAAAAGTAGTTACTGAAGAACAGTTAAATCTCAAGCTGAAGGGCTAATCGTGTTTAGATGCGGCACTATCGCCATTGTTGGGCGTCCCAATATGGGCAAATCGACTCTATTGAACGCGTTGGTTGGTCAGAAGATCAGTATTACCTCCCGTAAAGCACAAACTACGCGCCATCGTATTTTGGGTATTCAGAATCGTGAAGAGGCGCAATTTATTTTTATCGATACACCTGGCTTTCAGACTCGTCTGATGAATACTCTCAATAAGGCATTAAATCGCACAGTCACTACTGCCTTGCAAGATGTGAACGTGGCTTGTTTTGTAGTTGAGGCGGGTTACTTTGGTGAGGATGACAAGAAGGTACTGCGTTTATTACCAAATGATTTGCCGGTAGTGCTCGTATTAAATAAATTGGACTTATTTAATAGCCGCTTTCAGACCCCATCTGAGCGCGATCAGGCTTTACTCAATTTCATGAAAGAGATGAGTCAGCCATGGAGTGATTTAGGTGGCCATGAAGATCAAGGTAAATGTGAATTTACTGAGATCGTGCCGATGAGCGCTAAAAGCCCTGGCGATGTTCAGAGACTATTGGATGTTCTAGAAGGCTATTTGCCGGAGGCCCCTCCGGTATACGATGGGGATACTCTGACGGATCGTAGCGAGCGCTTTTTAGCTGCCGAGATTCTACGTGAGAAGGTCTTTCGCTTTACTGGTGAAGAGTTGCCTTACACCAGTACCGTAGTGATCGATCAGTTCAGGATGGATGGCAAGATGCGCCGTATCGCAGCAACTATCTTAGTGGATCGTGATAGCCACAAGGCGATGATTATTGGCGCCAAGGGCGAGCGTCTTAAGAAGATTTCTACCGATGCCCGCATTGATATGGAAAAGCTCTTTGATGGAAAAGTCTTTTTGGAGACTTGGGTCAAAGTGAAACGCGGTTGGGCTGATGATCGTGCCGAGTTACGGGCGCAAGGTCTAGAGTAAACCGCTATGGCCTCGATTCGTGTTGCTGACGAACCTGCTTTTGTATTGCACAGTATTCCTTATAAGGAAACTAGCTTAATTCTGGATGTCTTTACCCGCCAATATGGTCGCATGGCTTTAATTGCTAAAGGCGCTAAACGTCCACATTCAGTATTGCGACCAGTTCTCCAGCGCTTCCAGCCTTTGCTCGTTTCCTGGAGCGGTAAATCGGAGTTGCGAACTTTGACAAAGTCAGAATGGGTGGGTGGCACCCCATCATTAGTGGGCGATGCTTTGCTATGTGGCTTTTATCTCAACGAGTTATTAGTCAAATTCTTAGCACGTGAGGATGATTATGAAAAACTCTACGATCACTACACTGATACGATCTCAGCTTTATCAAATCTCGAGTTTGAATCTAGGGGTCTAGAAGAAATTCTGCGTCCTTTTGAGCTCACCCTGCTCCAAGAGACAGGTTATGCAGCGGCCCTAGACCACTGTGTAGAAACCAATAGCGCACCCACTTTAAATGAGCAGTACGTCTATCAGCCTGAGCGCGGCGTAAGGCCAGCGCAGGGTGATGATCCAAGTCATTGGCCGGTCTTGAGTGGTCGATCCCTTTTAGCAATCTCGGCGGGAGACTTTTCAGCCCCAGAAACGCTTTCTGAGAGTAAGCAGCTAATGCGCTTCTTGCTTGGTCTGCACCTTCAGGATCAAGTGCTCACCACTCGCCAGATTTTGATTGATCTGAAAAAAATCTAGTAAGCTACTTAAATGAATGCGTATCCAAAGCTAGAGCTTGGCATCAATATTGATCACGTGGCCACTTTGCGTAATGCCCGTGGCACGGTCTATCCTGACCCCCTGAAGGCTGCACGCTTAGCTGAAGAAGCTGGTGCCGATTTAATTACCTTACATTTACGCGAAGATCGTCGCCACATTAAAGATGCCGATTTAATGGCGTTGCGTCCCTTGATTCAGACGCGTATGAATTTAGAGTGCGCCGTGACTCCCGAGATGATCAATATTGCTTGTCAGGTGAAGCCGCATGATGTGTGCCTCGTTCCTGAAAAGCGTGAAGAAGTCACTACTGAAGGCGGCTTAGATGTGGTGGGTTATTTTGAGGTAGTCAAGGCGGCCACTACCCAATTAAAGAATGCTGGTATTCGGGTATCTTTATTTATTGATCCAGCAGAAACGCAAATACAAGCAGCTAAAGATGTGGGTGCGACGGTAGTGGAGTTACATACCGGTCGCTATGCAGATTTGGCTGGTGATCAACAAATGCAAGAACTCGAGCGCATCCGAAAAGCAGCCCAGTTTGGAAAAAGTATTGGCTTACGAGTCAATGCCGGTCATGGTCTGCATGAAGGCAATGTGATGCCGGTTGCTTCGATTGCAGAACTCTCCGAGCTGAATATTGGCCATGCCATCGTTGCCGAAGCCTTATTTAAAGGCTGGCAAAAAGCCATTATTGACATGAAGGCCTTGATGGTACGGGGCAGAGAAATATCTTAGAAGTAAAAACTGATAAATATTAATCATGATCATTGGCATTGGTACTGACATTCTGCAGATTGAGCGCTTACAGGCTGCTTATGATCGCACCAATGGTCGCTTGGCTGAAAAAATTCTAGGGCCAGATGAGATGCTGGTTTTCAAGCAGCGCTTAGCTAGAAATCACAAGCGAGGCATTGCTTTCTTGGCCACACGGTTTGCTGCTAAAGAGGCATTTTCTAAGGCAATTGGTCTGGGTATGAGAATGCCAATGACTTGGCGTTCTTTGCAAACGCTCAATGAGCCCAGCGGCAAGCCAGTAACATCTTATTTGGGAGCGCTTGCTCAGTTCATGCAAGAACGCAACTGGGAGGCTCAAGTCACCGTAAGTGATGAACAGGACATGGCAATTGCCCATGTCATTGTCACTCAGAAGTAAGCAAAATAATTTAATTCACAAGGAATACATGAGCAAGTCGACTATGAAACCAGGCCCAGTGACTTTGGATGTTGTTGGCCTTGATCTAAATACAGAAGATCGTCGTCGTATCTTGCATCCTCTGACTGGCGGAGTCATTTTATTTGGTCGAAACTTTGCTAATCGTAAGCAGCTAACAAAACTCACTGCAGAGATTAAAAAGCTACGCTCCGATGTATTGATCTCAATTGATCATGAGGGCGGCCGCGTGCAGCGCTGTAGAACGGATGGCTTTACCCATTTACCTGCTATGTGTCAACTTGGTGAACTGTGGGGATCAAAGAATAAATCAACCAATCCATCAAAACATACTGCAGAATCAGCTGCCATTGCTATGGCGGCAGCTACTGCTGCTGGATATGTTCTGGCTGCTGAGCTTCGTGCCTGTGGTGTGGACTTTAGCTTTACCCCGGTATTGGATTTAGATTTTGGTCGCAGTGGTGTGATTGGGGATCGCGCATTTAGCCGCGACCCACAAATCACCTTTGCATTAGCGAAAAGTCTGAATGAGGGTCTGCGCCTTGCAGGTATGGCGAACTGCGGAAAGCACTTTCCGGGTCATGGCTGGGCAGAGGCGGATTCTCATGTGGCTATTCCGGTAGATGAGCGTCCTTTGCAGCAAATTCTGAATGACGATGCTAAACCCTATGAATGGTTAGATCTGAGCTTGACTGCGGTAATGCCAGCTCATGTGATCTATCCCAAAGTCGATAAAAATCCAGCAGGCTTTTCAAAGATTTGGCTGCACTCTATTTTGCGTCACGAGTTGGGCTTTGAAGGTGTGATCTTTAGCGATGATCTTTCAATGGAGGGGGCTAGCGTCGCTGGATCGGTAGTGAAGGGGGCTGATATGGCACTTGAGGCGGGATGTGATGCAGTGTTAATTTGCAATCGTCCAGATCTTGCAGATCAATTGCTCAAGGAGCTCAAGGTTTCCAAAGCAAAGCAAGCAGAGTCTGCTATGCGTTTAAATCGCTTGATGCCGACTGCTGCAGCGCCCACTTGGGATGAATTACAGTCTGAGGCGCAATACCAACATGCCAAAGGCTTGCTCAAGCAGTTCAAGTTGATCGTCTAAATTTTCAATAGTTTGAAATAGAAGGCATTGGGAAATAAAAAAGCCCGGCATGCCGGGCTTTTACTTATTGAGTTTGCTACGTAGTTTTATACTCAGTTAGCGCGACTACGATATTCACCCGTACGGGTATCGATCTCGATCTTGTCACCCGTATTGCAGAACAGAGGAACTTGCAATTCATAGCCAGTCGCCAATTTTGCATTCTTCAATACTTTGCCTGAGCTGGTATCGCCTTTTACTGCTGGCTCTGTATAAATAATTTCGCGAACCAAAGAATTCGGCATTGCTACTGATAGTGCTTTACCTTCGTAAAACACCACTTCACAAGGCATGCTCTCTTCGAGGTAATGTAACGCATCACCCATGAATTCAGCTTCTACTTCATACTGGTTATATTCAGTATCCATAAACACATACATTGGATCTGCAAAATAAGAGTAGGTGCAATCTTTCTTATCCAAGATCACCACATCAAACTTATCATCTGCTTTGTAGACGCCTTCGTTAGGCGCACCAGTTAACAAGTTCTTAAATTTCATTTTCACAACAGAGGAGTTGCGGCCTGAGCGGCTATATTCGGCCTTTAAAACGACCATGGCATCTGTGCCGATCATAACTACGTTACCAACGCGAAGTTCTTGTGCTGTTTTCATCTTGCTATTCCTGGGTGCAGAGTTGACTTTCTGCGGTTTTTATCAAAAAGAAGATTGTAACCGCCCAGAAGGTTTTATCGAAGAAGGTCAGGATACAAAGCCCATCAGGCGGGCGGCTAGGCCGCCATCTGCTTGTTTTTTTACTAAATCAGCGCGCCAAGCCTTGGAATGGGCATCCCAGGCACCAATCGATTGATGCCACTCGCTAGGCATGGCCCAGGTCATAGCGCTTATGACAGCCTGCTTTAGCTCTTGCGAGGCCTCTTCAAGATAAAGGTCTAAGAATGCGGCCAGTTTGACTTCATGTGCACGATCCTCTTGCGGGTAGATGTGCCAAATAAAGGGTTTGCCTGCTAATTGTGCTCGGACAAAAGAGTCTTCGCCGCGCACAATATTAAAGTCGCATTGGGAGAGAACCCAATCGTATTCATCCTGAGAAACAAACGGAATGGAGATCAGTTGAATGGAGTTTGGGAGAGAAATGGGCTGAGTGGGTCGCCCAGAACTCAGTTGCAATTGCTCCAGTTGGCCATGGGTCAGTACGATATCCACATTCTCATCCAACTTGCCGAGGTCTTCGAGCCATTGAAATAGTGGGGCTCCGGGGTAGCAAAAGACGCTGATCCGTTTTGTATTTGACCTTAATAGTCCCCAACTTGTCCTGAGGCTCTCAGGAATTAGTTGCTTGGTCAGTGATGGGTCCTGAGGGATTGGGTCAATCAAAATGCCACCCGAATTCTGTTGAAAGCCTGGAAAGAAAAAGTATTTCGGAATCCCATGGGTCTGAGGAGAAGGTTTGCCATGAAAATCGGTAATCCAGGGTTCAGCACTTAAATACTCTAAATTGATGATGATCGGTTTTTTGGGGGCAATGAGCAGGCCGGCAAGATAGCGCTCAGGAAGATCACATCCAAATGCCTCAATCACGATATCGGGGGCTTGAACTGGATGGCGGCTATTGTGATGGCTTGCTTCCCATGGCTGAATGTCAATCCGGCGCTTGATTTCTGGAGCAACCCCAGAAGCGAGTAAATTAAGGGTTGGCAGGTCATCGCAGAAAATGCGCACCTCTTGGCCGTGAAGACTTGTTAAGCTTCTCGCAAGACGCCAGCAAACACCAGCATCACCATAGTTGTCTACGATTTGACAGAAAATATCCCAACGCATGAGTAATTCGCTTTTTGAAACCCTTCAGCAGGATGTTAAACGGCTACCCGGATTACCGGGGGTATATCGCTTTTTTGATGAGGCGGGACATATCCTGTATGTCGGTAAAGCACGCAACCTCAAAAAGCGGGTGTCTAGCTACTTTCAGCGGACTCAACTTTCACCACGGATAGAGTTAATGGTGGGAAAAATTGCCTGCTATGAAACAACAGTAACACGCTCAGAAACTGAAGCCTTAATTTTAGAGAACAATCTCATTAAGGAGTTAGCCCCTCCTTTTAATATTCTCTTTCGAGATGATAAGTCTTATCCCTATGTGATGTTGACGGGTCACCAATTTCCAAGGCTAGCCTCTTATCGTGGAAAAATTGATAAGCGCAATCATTACTTTGGCCCATTTCCTAATTCATGGGCGGTACGCAATAGTGTGCAGATTTTACAAAAAGTATTCCGCTTGAGAACCTGCGAAGACTCCGTCTTTAAAAATCGTAGCCGCCCTTGTCTTCTTCATCAAATCCATCGTTGCAGTGCGCCCTGTGTAGGGCGGCTTAGCATAGATCAATATGGGCAAGATGTGGCACAAGCGACGCGTTTTTTAGAGGGTGATCATAGTCGTGTGCTCTCTGAGCTCGAAAAGAAAATGCACACTTATAGCGATGCCATGGAATTTGAAATGGCAGCAGTGTTGAGGGATCGTATTGCAGATTTGTCTAGTGTCTTGCAGCAGCAATCTATGGATACCGTTGCTGATGGTGAGGGCGATGTCGACGTAATCGCCGTTGCCCAAATGGAAGGTGTGGTCTGTGTCAATTTAGCTATGATTCGTGGCGGTCGCCACTTAGGTGATCGCGCTTACTTCCCTAAGGGTTTGCGCTCAAGCTCGGGAGAGCTGCCACCACCTGCCGAAATTCTGGAGGCCTTTATCGCCCAACATTATCTTGAGGAGAAGGCGGGTGATGGTGAAGCAACTACTAATTTAATTCCGCCGGTAATTATTCTTAATCACCCCTTACGAAAACTGCTTGATGATATTGCGGCGCCAGAAGAAGTCCCTGAAGATATTTCTGAGCCATCCGCTCTGGAAGGTTTACATGATCTTCTCAATACACAGGCTGGAAAGCGCATCACCTTCCTTCATCAGCCGCAAGGACAGAGGCGCCATTGGTTAGTAATGGCTGAAGGCAATGCCAAGATTGCGATTGCTAAACGTCTTGTTGAGACTGGTGGCCAGCTAGCAAGAGCTCGAGCATTGGTCGATCTATTAGGCCTCGAATTAGAAAGTCTTGAGCAGCTACGTATTGAGTGTTTTGACATTAGCCATACCTCCGGTGAGGCTACTCAAGCATCCTGTGTGGTGTATTCAAAAAACGCTATGCAAGCAAGTGAATACCGTCGTTTCAATATTAAAGATATCACTCCGGGTGATGATTACGCAGCCATGCGCCAGGTCTTACAAAGGCGCTACGCAAATTTTCAAGAGCTCCCAGTGGAGAAAATACCTCAAGTCATTTTGATTGACGGTGGCAAAGGTCAGGTAGAAATCGCCAGACAAGTCCTTTCTGAATTCGGTATGGATATTGGCTTGATTATTGGTGTTGCGAAGGGGGAAGGGCGCAAGGTAGGCCTAGAGACGCTCATCTTTGCAGATGAGCGTAAGTCACTTGAACTCGGCATTGATAGTGCAGCCTTGTTATTGGTTGCGCAGATCCGTGATGAGGCGCATCGTTTTGCTATCACCGGTATGCGAGCTAAGCGTGCAAAAGCAAGGACGGTATCTCAGTTAGAAGAAATTGAGGGTATTGGTGCAAAACGTCGCCAGAAACTACTGGCCCGTTTTGGCGGTCTCCGTGGTGTTGCAAATGCTACGATCGAAGAACTCTCCAGCGTAGAGGGAATATCCACTGCATTGGCTGAACAAATTTATCGGCAACTCCATTGATTTCCCAGTACACACACATTGGTTTATGCTTGCGTCATGCCATTTAATCTTCCTATTGCCCTAACGTGGTTGCGAGTAGCTGCTATTCCTCTGGTGGTAGCCGTGTTTTATCTCCCTAATACTTGGTTAAGCCCTTTTGATAAGAATCTCGTTGCCACCATTATTTTTGTCTTGGCGGCAATAACCGATTGGTTAGATGGTTTTTTGGCACGCCGTATGAAACAGGAGTCTGCATTTGGACAATTCTTAGACCCAGTTGCTGATAAGCTGATCGTTGCCGCCGCATTATTGGTTTTGTTGAATATGGATCGCGTCCAAGTCTGGGTTGCCTTAATCATTATTGGACGTGAAATTACTATCTCTGCATTAAGAGAGTGGATGGCTCTTTTGGGTGCTGGTAAAAGTGTCGCGGTTCACATGGTTGGGAAGTTAAAAACAACCACTCAATTGATTGCAATCCCATTTTTGTTGTTGAACGACACCTTATTTGGTTGGCTCAATTGCGCTCAAGTAGGTACATGGCTCATTTGGGTTGCATCTTTCTTGACGCTTTGGTCAATGTTTTATTACATGAAGAAGGCTTTGCCTCAGCTGGTGGATAAAGTGAAATAAAGACTGTAGAGCCTGTCAATGTAAGGGTTTTATAAGCCTATATCGGCCCCGATTTTTAGTCTCATTCACAAATAATGTCTTCCTTTGAATTGTTTGCTAAACTACTGCCCTGTTATGCGGGAATAGCTCAGCTGGTAGAGCGATACCTTGCCAAGGTATAGGTCGGGAGTTCGAACCTCCTTTCCCGCTCCAAGTTCGATGGGAAGCCCTTAAAAGCTTCCCATTTTTGATTATGGATATGGCGCGTTGGCCGAGTGGTTAGGCAGGAGCCTGCAAAGCTTCGTACGGGGGTTCGATTCCCTCACGCGCCTCCAGTAATTTTAATTGACCCTTGCAAGGTATCACCTAAAATACTTTGATGAAAAGTATGCTGACAAACTCATTATCAGGGTAAGCACATGATCCAATTGAAGCAACTCACTACCATTGCATCGTCATTAGTGCTTTCTGTGCTGTTATCGGCTTGTGCGACATCAGGGGATTCACCAACAGGCACTCCTAGTGAGATCCAAGAAATTCAATCACAACTCTTGGGTGATATGCCATTACCTGCAGCCTCAAAAATGATTGGTTCTGATTCTCTCATCATCGGCCGGGGCGATAGCTGGGTTGGCAGAGTGGTCCTATCTGGCGTTCAGACTCCAACAGATATTTACGCATTCTTTCAAGCTGAATATCCAAAGGCCGGTTGGACTACTGTGAGTGCCGTTAAATCAAAGACTAGCATTTTGGTTTTCACTAAAGGTGATCGCACTTCTACTGTAGAGTTAAATGAAGGCCCATTCACTGGCCCCAAAACGATCATCACTATTACCGCATCACCTAAGAATGCAAACGTGATTGCGCCCAGCAAAAAATAAGTAATGAAAAAGGCCTCATCTAGAGGCCTTTTGCTTTAGGGGCAAGGCGACTTAAAGTCCGCCAGCTCTAATGAGGCCGACCGCCTGACCTTCTACTGCAAAGTTCGGTTGACGGCTATCAACGAAGATGTTTTTGAAGTCTGGGTTCTCAGCTTGTAATTCAATCACCATCCCCTCAGCAGTTTTCTTTTGCTTCCAGCGCTTCACGGTGACCTCATCATCTAAGCGTGCGACGACGATATCGCCGTTACGTACTTCGGTGGTTTTTCTGACGGCCAAATAGTCGCCATCAAAAATACCTGCATCGCGCATACTCATACCAACCACTTTTAATAAGTAATCTGCACCCTTGCTAAATAAACTAGGATCAATCGGTACTTGCTTTTCAATATGCTCAAGTGCCATGATCGGTGAGCCTGCAGCAACGCGACCAATGAGAGGTAAAGTGAGTTGCTGAAGTGCGCCAGAAGGTAATGACATCTGACGATATTTATTTTGGTTATGGGTTTGATTAAAGCGTTGTGGAATCCGAATGCCGCGAGAAGTGCCCGGCGTTAATTCGATATACCCTTTTTTTGCTAAGGCGCGAAGATGTTCTTCGGCTGCATTGGCAGATGCAAATCCTAATTGGGTTGCAATTTCGGCACGAGTCGGTGGTGAGCCACTCTCATCGATCGCCTTGGTGATTAATTCCAAAATCTCATTCTGGCGTGAAGTGAGTTTGGGGAGGGCAGTGAGCTCCTCTAGAAAATCGACTGTATTTATGTCCATACTGGGATTGTATACAGCACTTTTTGATATTTCAAGTACTTTTGGCGGGGGATAATGGAAGGATGGGTACAAATATAAATCCGCTTGCAAAATCACCCCATATCTTAGTTTTAGGTATGGGCGGCACTATTGCTGGCTTGGCGACTAATCCAGCGAGTAATCCCAGCTCTTATCAGGCCGGGGCATTAGGGATTGAGACCCTGTTAGCCAAGATCCAAGAGGCGATTCCAGGGGATCTCAAGCTGGTTTCCCGGCAGCTAGCAAATATCGACAGTCGTGATTTAAGTGAGGATTTACTAACCCTTTTAGGCAATACTGTGAAGAGCTCTCTAGAGGATCAGGTCGTTCAAGGTATTGTGATTACCCATGGAACGGATACCGTCGAAGAGACAGGATTTTTCTTATCAGCTACCTGCGGCAAGCTTGCTGAAAAATTAGGGAAAAGAGTCGTTTTGACCGGAGCCATGCTCCCAGCCAATGCCCCTGGAGCTGATGGTCCTCAAAATCTTCTGGATGCGTTGAAATGGGCCACAACTGCCCCAGAAAACTGCCCAGGCGGGGTGTTTGCTGTCTTTGCTGGACAGGTTTGCTTAGCTCGAGATTTAGCAAAACGCCACACTTCAGCCCTCAATGCCCCATTGATGGATGCTCCCTCTAGCTCCTTGGGTCTCATCAAGCCTAGCTGGTTATCACGGTTGAAGGCGACTCAAGCTGCATCTGCTGAGGATGTGCCTATTCCTCAAGGCCAATGGCCATGGGTTGAGATTTTGACTAGCCATTCAGGCGCTAGACCAGAGATAGTAGAGTTCCTGATCAATTCTGGGGTCGAAGGTTTAGTGCTGGCTGGAACAGGCTTTGGAGGACTTCATCAGGCTTGGCATGAGCCATTAAGGCAGGCCGCAGGCAGTGGAATGGGCTTGGTGACAACATCCCGAACCGGTGCTGGATTGGTGCTTGATAGTCCCGGTGCTGGTGTTAATGCAGGCAGCCTTTCTGCTCCTCGGGCGCGTATTGCTCTGCAGCTTGCATTAAATGCTGCAAAAGTCGATAAACCTCTGACTTGGCAGGATTTTTTTGCTAGAATAGCTGTCTTATCGGAAATTCGGTAAGGTTTAAAAGCAGTGAATGTGTTGTAAGTTCTACCTACAATTTGTTACTACCTTGTCACACTGGCGCTAACTTCAACAACCATCGGAAGTTAGCAAGATGCTCAGG
>JBIISV010000019.1:0-19735 GCA_044340835.1 Polynucleobacter sp. | reverse complement strand
CAAAAAAGGATCGCCGCCCAGCATGCCAAGGGTAAGCTCACAGCGCGTGAGCGTATTGAACTCCTATTGGATGCAGACACTTTTGAAGAGTGGGATATGTTTGTAGAGCATCGTTGCCACGACTTTGGTATGGCTGATCAAACTGTTCCAGGCGATGGCGTTGTTACAGGATATGGCATGATTAATGGCCGCCTCGTCTTTGTATTTTCACAAGACTTTACTGTCTTGGGGGGCTCATTATCAGAGGCTCATGCTGAAAAAATTTGCAAAATAATGGATCAAGCCATCAAAGTTGGTGCACCAGTGATTGGCTTAAACGATTCTGGCGGCGCACGAATTCAAGAGGGCGTTGCATCTTTGGGTGGCTATGCAGAAATTTTTCAGCGTAATGTAACTGCCTCTGGTGTTATCCCACAAATTTCCTTAATTATGGGGCCATCAGCAGGCGGTGCTGTGTATTCACCGGCGCTAACAGATTTCATTTTCATGGTGAAAGACAGTTCATACATGTTTGTGACTGGTCCTGAAGTTGTCAAGACTGTGACCCATGAGGATGTGACTGCAGAAGAGTTGGGCGGCGCTATAACGCACTCTACTATTTCAGGTGTATGCGATTTAGCGTTTGAGAACGACGTGGATGCAATCATGATGCTCCGCCGTTTCTTTAACTACCTCCCATTATCTAATCGTGAAAAGCCGCCCATAATTAAAGGCGTATTGCGTGCTGAAGAGCCTGATTTCTCATTGGATACTTTAGTTCCTACAAATCCAAATCAACCATATGATATGAAAGAGTTGATTGAGAAGATAGTTGATGATGGCGAGTTCTTTGAGTTGCAACCGGATTACGCAAAAAACATCTTAATTGGTTTTGCTCGCATGGAAGGCCGTCCGATTGGCATTGTTGCAAACCAGCCATTGGTGTTAGCAGGTTGTTTAGACATCAAAGCATCGATTAAGGCCGCTCGCTTTGTGCGCTTTTGTGATGCCTTCAATATCCCTGTTGTAACCTTGGTTGATGTGCCTGGATTTATGCCTGGGACTGCACAAGAGTACGGCGGCATTATTAAGCATGGCGCAAAATTGTTATACGCCTATGCGGATTGCACCGTACCTAAGGTAACGCTGATTACTCGTAAAGCCTATGGTGGCGCTTATGATGTAATGGCCTCGAAGCATTTGCGTGGCGATGTGAACTTTGCCTGGCCCTCTGCTGAAATCGCGGTTATGGGGCCTAAAGGTGCGGTAGAGATTATCTTCCGTGAAGAGAAGTCTAATCCTGAGAAAATTGCTGCCCGCGAAGCGGAATACAAGGCTAAGTTTGCCAATCCCTTTGTTGCAGGCCGTCGTGGCTATATTGATGATGTGATCCTACCTCATGAAACCCGTAAGCGTATCTCTCGCTCTTTAGCAATGCTTAAAGACAAAGAGCTTTCAAATCCTGCGCGTAAGCATGGCAATATCCCACTCTAAGGCGCTGATAATTCATGAGTAAGAAAATGTTTAAGAAAATTCTGATTGCCAATCGCGGTGAGATAGCCTGTCGCATTATTAAAACAGCTCAGAAGATGGGTATCAAGACGGTTGCCGTTTATTCTGAAGTTGACAAGGAGGCTCGACACGTACAGATGGCTGATGAAGCAGTTTGTATTGGGCCGGCACCGTCGCGTGAATCCTATTTAGTCATGGATCGTATTATTCAGGCCTGTAAAGATACCGGTGCCGAAGCCGTTCACCCAGGTTATGGATTCTTATCTGAAAATGAAGAATTTGCACGTCGTTGTGAAGTGGAAGGCATTATTTTCATAGGCCCAAAGTATCAGTCAATAGCGGCTATGGGAGATAAAATTGCTTCAAAAAAATTAGCCTTAAAGGCTAAAGTAAATACGATTCCAGGTTTTAATGAGGCCATTGAAAAGGCTGAGGATGCCGTAAGGATTGCCCAGGAGATTGGGTATCCCGTCATGATTAAGGCCTCTGCTGGCGGTGGCGGTAAAGGTTTGCGCGTAGCCTTTAATGATACGGAGGCATTTGAAGGATTTACATCATGTCGTACTGAGGCTCTGAATAGCTTCGGTGATGATCGTGTATTTATCGAGAAATTTGTAGAGGGCCCACGTCACATTGAGATTCAGATTTTAGGTGATGCGCATGGCAATGTGGTTTATCTCGGTGAGCGTGACTGCTCAATACAACGTCGCCATCAAAAAGTGATAGAAGAAGCCCCATCCCCATTTATTGATCCTACAACCCGAAAAGCTATGGGTGAGCAGGCCGTTGCCTTAGCTAAAGCAGTCAATTATCAATCTGCTGGAACCGTAGAGTTTGTAGTTGGAAAAGATAAATCCTTTTACTTTTTAGAGATGAATACCCGCTTACAGGTTGAGCATCCAGTCACTGAGGGCATTACAGGGCTAGATCTTGTTGAGCAGATGATTCGTGTAGCTGCTGGTGAAAAGCTGACATTTAGACAAGAAGACATCAAGTTCAATGGTTGGTCAATGGAGTGTCGTATCAACGCAGATGACCCCTTTCGCAATTTTTTGCCTTCTACTGGTCGTTTAGTCAAATATCGTCCACCAGCTGAGTTAGATGGCGTGCGCGTTGATACCGGCGTATACGAGGGCGGAGAGATTCCGATGCATTACGACTCTATGATTGCAAAGTTGATAGTGCATGGCAAAGATCGTGCTGAAGCAATTGAGAAGATGCGTTCTGCACTCAATGATTTTGTAATTCGTGGTATCCATTCGAATATTCCTTTTCAGGCGGCTTTATTGCAGCATCCACGTTTTGTATCCGGTGATTTCACCACTGGCTTTATTGCTGAAGAATACCCAGATGGATTCAAAAAGGATTCCGTACAAGCTACAGACCCTAAACGTTTAGCCGCTCTCGCAGCATTTATGCGCTATCGTTATCTTGAGCGCATCCAGCAGATTGACGGCCAATTGGTAGGTCACGAAATGACGATAGCAAATAAATTTGTTGTTGTGACTGGCAGTCGCATTGGCTCTAACAAAGATGTGCAAGAGCTACCTATCCGGATTGAGCTCATAGATGGAATATATTCTGTTTATGTTGAAGGAGTGGATGAAGTCAGTCGCTACGACATTGTCAGTAATTGGCGGCCAGGTGAAATTTGTTTGTACGCAGACATCAATGGTACTCACAAAATTACCGCTCAAGTAGAGCGCAGAGATGTGAAATATAGTCTTATCTTGGATGGCGCAAATTACGAATGTATGGTCTTAAGTCCATTGGGCGCTGAACTACAGCGTCGCATGCTGATCAAGGCTCCCCCCGATACCTCCAAATTGGTAATGTCTCCAATGCCTGGCTTGCTGACAAATATCTCCGTTCAAGTCGGCGATACTGTTACTCTCGGACAAAAATTAGCTACGATTGAGGCAATGAAGATGGAGAACACTTTAGTTGCCGCTCAAGATGGTGTGGTTTCTGAAATTTGCGCCAATATCGGCGAAAGTTTAGCGGTTGATCAATTAATCATCCGCTTTAAATAAGGAGCAATATGACTAAACCATTTCAAATATTAGGTATTCAACAAATTGCTATTGGTGGGGAAGACAAAGATCGTCTCCGAAAGCTTTGGGTTGACTTTTTGGGTTTTCAATTCAAAAGTACTTTCGTTTCAGAGCGTGAGAACGTCGTTGAAGACATCTGTGCGATTGGCGATGGCATAAATGAGATTGAGCTGGATCTCATGCAGCCCTTTGATATGGAAAAAAAGCCCGCCGTTCATCAGACACCTCTTAACCATGTTGGCTTATGGGTAGATGATCTTCCTAAGGCGGTGGAATGGCTTTCTGCTCAAGGTCTACGCTTCGCTCCTGGTGGCATTCGTAATGGCGCTGGCGGACATGACATTGCCTTCATTCATCCTAAAGGAAATGAAGAATTTCCATTTTCTGGTGAAGGCGTATTGATTGAGCTTGTACAAGCTCCACCAGATATCATCGCAGGCTTAAGTTCATAAGAATCGAGAGTCTAATTGACCTGTATCTTAGCCATCGATACCACCTCAGCATGGTGTTCGGTGGCTTTATCTTTAAATGATGCCGCACCTTTAGTTCGTCACCAAAAAGTGTCGGCTGGCGCTAGCCAGCTCTTACTGCCATGGATTGAGGAGTTGCTAGCTGAGACCTCTATCGAGCTTGCTGCCCTTGATGCTATTGCTGTTGGCATTGGACCTGGTGCCTTTACAGGGGTTCGATTGGGTGTTGCGGTTGTTCAAGGTCTAGCAACTGCAGCTAACTTGCCTGTCTTGCCTGTAGCCAGTCTGGATGCCATCTCTAGCCAATTAGTATTAAAGCCTCAATTTATTAACATTAGCGCCCAAGAATTTATCGTCGCTATTGATGCTCGCATGGGCGAAGTCTATTGGGCCAAGTATCGAACAGTATTAAATCAACTACCTCAGCGCCAGGGCGAAATACATTTAACCGCACCTGAATTAGTTGATCTCAAAAATGTTGAGTATCTAGCTGGAAGTGCTATTACAGAGTTTGGCGAGCGCTTGTTTACTTCGATTCATAACTCACTTTGTGCCAGTCTACTAGATCCTGAGATTGGTGTTGATGCCCTGGGGGTTTTAGCCTGTGCAAAAGACATGTGGGCAAAAGGCTTGCAACAAAATATTCATATGCTAGAGCCGCTTTATATCCGCAATAAGGTGGCCTTGACTTCTGTAGAGCGAAGTCAACAGCATGTCTGACAATATGAATTTACTGCAATCTAGTATGGAAGCAGTAGCTGAGCTTTCATTTCTACCAATGACTGTCATTGATTTAGATACGGTTTTGGCCGTTGAACGTGTTTCGCATATTCATCCATGGACTCATGGAAACTTCTCAGACTCTCTCGCTGCTGGGCATTGGGCCTATTGCGTGAGACCAAAGTTAGCTGATGCTGTAAAGGGTAGCTATCTAGACCCAGATATCTTGTGGGCTTATTGCATCTTATTTCCGGCAGTAGATGAATTGCATTTACTCAACATCACCGTTTCTCCAAAATTACGTCGCTTGGGGATTGGCAGCAAAATGATGAATGCAATTGAGGGGGTGGCGGCTCAGCAAAAAATGCCTCGAATTATTTTGGAAGTGAGGCCAAGCAATCTCAGTGCACTACAGTTGTATCAGCGCCTGGGATATGAGCATATCGGCACAAGAAAAAACTACTATCCCATAGATGTTGATAGTGGACTTCGTGAAGATGCCTGGGTTTTTGCTAAATCGATTAAGCTTGAGGTATGAATATGAGCGCAAATTCTGCTTTTCTAAAGGAGATGGGTATCACTGAGTGGACTACACGAGATCTCAAACCTGAAGCTATCCAAGCATCTCCAGCTGTAGAAACACCAGTTACCCCGGTACTGCAAGAGAGACCTTCTTTGGGAATATGGTGGTTTTTTGCTAACAAACCTCAAGGCGATGCCGAACTATTTTTTCAAAGCATCATTCGCGTGCTTGGTTTAAAGCCAGAGGAGTGGTCTTGGAAAAATCCAGCAGAAAAATTTCAGATCGAGCAATTGCCGCAAGATGGAACGCCGATAGTGGCATTAGTATTTGGCGGTGCCGCAGCCCAGAAATTATCTGGGGAGCGGGATGGATTGTCTGAACTTCGAGAAACGGTTTTGGCTATCAATACAGATGGCGCCGAGGACTTACCGCTTATAGCTACTTTTGAGCTCAATCACCTCATATCAAGACCAAAGGACAGGGCCTTGTTTTGGCAAGACCTATTGCTAGCTAAATCTGTCTTACAAAATAGCTAGTTTCTAACTTAGTGTTTGTGTTTGTGTTCACCAATTAAGTGCATTGAGTCATATTCAGCTTGGTTTGCAGCATGACGCCTAATAATTAGCCACATAATTAAGCTCACTGTTACACCAAACCCAATAATCACATATTGAATTGGTACATCTAGCCAAATCAATCCAGCGTAGATTAGCAACATCATCAAGACGGATATATTTTCATTAAAGTTTTGTACAGCAATAGAGTGACCAGCTGACATGAGGACATGTCCACGATGTTGAAGAAGGGCATTCATCGGAACGACAAAATATCCAGCCAACCAGCCAACTAAAATGAGTAAGAAATAGGCTGGTAATAAATTGAGAGATAACTCAAATTTACCGACAGTCAGAACGCTGATGTTAGGTAGCATATCTGAGTTATAGATCGCCATGACACAAACCACTATACCCATAACAACACCGTAGGGCAGGACTTTGAGTGAGCTATGAATAGGAATTCGCCAGGCAGCCCAGACCGCACCGCCTGCAACACCAACAGCCGAGATTGCTTGAAGAATGGCGCCTTGAGATAGAGTCATGTGGAGCGCTACCTGAGCCCATTTAATGACAATAAATTGCAAGGTAGCGCCTGCGCCCCAAAATAGAGTGGTGACGGCCAATGAAATTTGACCAAGACGATCATCCCAGAGCGTCTTAAAGCACACCGAAAAGTCTCGTATCAGTTCAAGCGGATTGGTTTTTTGTGATTCATAACGCGCCCCAGTATCTGGAATGCGTAAATTAATGAGCGCTGCCAGTATGTAAATCATCATGATGATGAGAATGGCGGATTCTGCTGCGGTATCAATATTGGTCTCTAGAACCGGGACATCAAAACCCAGCAAGCTCTCGGACACCCTTTTACTAATGAGCACGCCCCCGAGCACAGTACCCAAGATAATTGAGCCAACTGTTAAGCCCTCAATCCAGCCATTGGCTGCTACCAACTTTTCTGGGGGGAGTAATTCCGTGAGAATTCCGTACTTTGCTGGGGAGTATGCAGCTGCACCCAGCCCAACAATGGCATACGCCAGTAAAGGGTGGCTACCAAAGAGCATGACCACGCAGCCAACGAATTTAATCGTATTGGTAATAAACATGACATTGCCCTTGGGGCGGGAGTCTGCAAAGGCCCCTACAAAGGCTGCCAACAATACATAGGAGAGAACGAAGAATAATTTGAGTAAAGGAGTCATCCAGGCCGGAGCTTGAAGCTGGACCAAGAGGGCGATTGCTGCGATCAGCAATGCGTTATCAGCAAGCGACGAAAAAAATTGCGCCGCCATAATAGTGTAAAAACTACGGTTCATTCGTACAATCTAGTCATTGCTGCAATTAAAACATGAAAGGAGGGGTATATATGAGCTCATCATCCAATCGCTTGATAAACAGACCAATTCTGGCCACTATACACACTGATGCCTTTCGTCATAATTTGGGTCGAATTCGTGAGCTCGCCCCAGAATCAAAGATATGGTCTGTTGTTAAGGCTAAGGCATATGGCCACACGCTAGAGGCCGCTCTCAAGGGGCTTGAGTCTACTGATGGATTTGCTCTCTTAGATATTGCAGATGCACAATGGCTTAGAGACCATGCTTGGAGTGGGCGTATTTTACTTCTGGAAGGGCTCTTTAACTGCGAAGAGTTTGAATTGGCAGCTAAGCTTCATTGCGACCTGGTTGTTCATTGTCAAAAACAGGTCGAATGGCTCGAATCCTACCAGGGTAATTTTGGACATCCGATTAATGTATTTCTGAAAATGAACTCTGGCATGAATCGCCTGGGTTTTAAGCCTGATCAATATCGCATCGCTTTTCATCGTCTTCATGCTGCCGGATACCGCTTACATCACATGACTCACTTTGCCAATGCTGATCAAGTGGAGCGCATCCCATCTGTTGGGGAGCAAATGGAGTGTTTTGAGAAGGCAATTGAGGGCTTGGAAGCCCCGAGCTCCCTCGGAAATTCATCGGCCATTCTCTGGCATCGTAACGCCTTAGGAGATTGGGTTCGCCCCGGAATTATGTTGTATGGAGTTTCACCCACTGGAGTGCACGCAGACATTGTCCGTGCTGAACTTCAACCAGCTATGGAACTACGTAGTGAAATTATCGATATTCAGGAATTAAAGAAGGGTGATCACGTAGGCTATGGTAGCCGCTATCAAGCCCCAAGCGATATGCGGATTGGCATTATTGCGTGTGGTTATGCAGATGGTTATCCTCGTCATGCACAAGACGGTACGCCAGTATGGGTTGAAGGTGGAAGCGCTCAGAGCGATGGTGTCATTTGCCCGATTGTTGGTCAAGTATCGATGGATATGTTGACCATTGATTTAAGTGATGCGTCAAATGCAAAAATCGGGAGTGTTGTCGAGTTATGGGGCTCCAATGTGCCGGTAGATGATGTAGCGCAGATGAGCGGGACTATCGGCTATGAGTTGATTTGCGCCCTAGCAACCAGGGTTCCAGTCGTCATTCGATAATGCATTAATAGTTGTGAGGCTTTACTAAATTTATTGCGATTGAATCACTTAGCCCAGATCTGCCACCAACGTCGCTCTTTTTTAACGCGTTGACCAGTTAACAGCATTTGACTATCGGGAAAATTGAGCTTGAAGACACGAGCCGCATCATTACTTAGATCTGCCATACCAAGTTTTTCATAAGACTTTGTCAGTAAATAGAGCGCCTCCTCAACTGCAGGTGCGCGGTCATAGTCTCGAATAACGAGTTGGGCTCTATTAGCGGCGGCTAGATAAGCCCCGCGTTGAAAGTAGAAGCGAGCCACAATCACATCTGCTTCGGCCAAAGCATTCACGATATAACGCATACGATCTAAAGCATCTGGCGCATATTTGCTATTGGGAAAGCGCTCAGCAACTACTTTGAAGGATTCAAACGCTTCCTTGGCCGCCTTTGGATCACGTTCACTCAAATCCTGCCCAGTAAATTTACCCAGCCAACCTAGATCATCATTAAAACTAATGAGGCCCTTGAGGTAGTATCCATAATCTAAGTTGGGGCTACCCTGATGAAGCTTAATAAAACGATCAATGGCAACCAAGGCCTGTGCTTGCTCTTGTGCTTTCCAATAGCAATATGCTGCATTAATTTGTGCTTGTTGTGAATAAGGGCCAAAAGGGAATCTGCCTTCTAGCTTATCAAAGTACTTACCGCATTTGGCAAAATCAGCATCATTCATTTTGGCGTTAGCTTCGGAATAAAGCTTGCTCTCGGACCAAATGTCAGTATCGTCTTTTTGGCCATCAGCACCAGCACAGCCACTGAGAATTAGGGTAGTTGCACTAGCCGCAACAAGGAGTAAGAAAAGAGATTTTCTGGAAGATGGCCTAAGAACTGTGGCAAGCCTTAAACTGGCGTCTTTAATAACGTCCGACATAACTAAAAGGCTATTTAAGCGTGGCATTGCCGCATACTCCCGATTCGAATCCCATTGATTATATCGATGAAGAGGATTTCATAGCTCTAGAAGTCCCAATTGATGTAAGCGGAGAGCGCTTGGATAAATTTCTTGGGGGCGCTTTACCTGATTATTCGCGTAACCGGCTCAAGGCTTGGGTTGAGGCTGGAGCAGTTACGGTTGACGGCAAGATCACTAAAGTACGTCATTTACTCCGTGGCAGCGAGAGTATCAAGGTTTTCCCGCAGGAAATGCCCGAACAGTTTGCTTTTGCCCCTGAGAATATCCCCCTTGCTGTTGTATATGAGGATGACTCCATCTTAGTGATTAATAAGCCTGCTGGCTTAGTTGTTCATCCCGCAGCTGGTAATTGGACTGGAACCTTGCTCAATGGCCTCTTATATCGCTATCCAGAGCTAAAGCAGCTTCCTAGAGCGGGTATTGTTCATCGTTTGGATAAAGATACCTCTGGATTAATGGTAGTTGCCCGTACTGATATCGCCCAAACATCCCTGGTCAGGCAGTTGCAAGAGCGCACGGTAGGGCGACGTTATCTTGCTTGGGTATGGGGTGATGCGCCTTCCCAAGGCAAAGTCTTAGCAAATGTTGGGCGTGATCAGCGTGATCGGCTAAAAATGGCTGCTGGCTCTGCTCAAGGCAAGCCCGCTGCCACCTTATTCCGTCGCCTAGCTAAAGGGGCTTTTTCGGAGAGCCCGCTTGCTTTGCTCGAATGTCGTCTAGAAACTGGACGCACTCACCAAATTCGAGTTCACTTAGAGTCTCTAGGTTTTCCTCTATTGGGCGACCCTGTTTACCGCAAAAGGACTCCCGGTGCTGCGAAAACCCTACCTTTACAGCGTCAAGCTTTGCATGCCTATGCCCTCAGCTTGCAGCATCCAGCTTCTCAAGAGCTCATGACCTGGTTTAGATTGCCTCCTGAAGATTTAATTGATTTACTGCCATTGCT
The DNA here is from genome assembly GCA_044340835.1 of Polynucleobacter sp. GTDB lineage: Bacteria > Pseudomonadota > Gammaproteobacteria > Burkholderiales > Burkholderiaceae > Polynucleobacter. The sequence goes on along the minus strand of JBIISV010000019.1, from coordinate 9,527 downwards.
GGGGATGAGTGAATCAGATCTCCCGAGAGAGGAAGCTTTATTGGCTTCGATTAAAAATGATCAGCGCTAAAAATAGAATTGAACCTGGCTGGGCCCCAGCTCATTCGATTCAGGCTTTCTGCACAACTAGATTGGGTGGGCATAGTCAGCAGCCCTTTGATAGTCTTAATCTTGGACTTAATGCAGGCGATGATCCTGTAGCTGTTTTGCAAAATCGGAGCATCTTAAGGGCCAGCATTCCGTCTGAGCCAATTTGGCTCAAACAAGTTCATGGTGTAAGTGTTAGCACTCCAGACCTGAGAGAATCTTGTGGTTCTGGTCCATTTGAAGCGGATGCTGCAGTTAGCAATATCCCTAATGAGGTGCTGGCTATTCTGTCGGCAGATTGCATGCCAGTCCTTTTCGCCAGCAAAAGAGGGGATGTGATTGGTGCTGCACATGCTGGCTGGCGAGGCCTCAGCGGTGGCGTTCTAGAAAATACGATTCAAGCAATGGTCACCTTATCTCCCAAGCTAAGTCCACAGGATATTTCTGTTTGGATGGGGCCGGCTATAGGAGCTACTGCCTTTGAGGTTGGCGAAGATGTCTTACAGGGATTTGCAGGCCAGAGTCAAACTGCCTTAGCGGACGCATTCAGACCCATTATTGGAAGGCCGGGTAAATATCTAGCTGATCTCTATGTTCTTGCTAAAGACCGCTTAGCCTCCCAGGGTATTGAGAAGATTGATGGTGGTAATTTTTGTACGTTTAGCGACCAAGAGCGTTTTTTTTCCTATCGACGAGATAAAACAACGGGTCGATTTGCTTCTTTGATTTGGTTTTCTTAGCTTTTTGGCATTCTGAGCCCATCACTAACCTGGCTTTAAGGCTAGGGTTAGTGCTTATAACCCTTCAACCCTGATACATGGAGAATGTTCTCCATAACCTTAAGAGATCATTATGTTTGCAGGCATGAATACAGGCGTTGCACCATCCTTGGCTCCGCAACATATGGCATTGATTCCTCCGGAGCGCTTGTCAGAAATTCAAAAAGAATATTTCACCGAGTTCGCCCATCTTGCAACTAATCCTGAGGCAATTGAAGTTAAGGATCGTCGCTTTTCTGGGAAGGCATGGCATTCATCGTGGAGCAAGATGATTGCGGCAACCTACTTACTCAACGCAAAACATTTGCTCTCACTTGCTAAAGCAGTGGAAGCTGATGAAAAGACTAAGGTCAAGATTTTGTTTACTACAGAGCAAATGATTGACGCATTATCACCGTCGAACTTTATAGCTACTAATCCAGAGGTTCTTGAAAATATTATTAGCACTCAAGGCCAATCTATTCAAAACGGGATCGCCAACTTATTGGGTGATTTGAAAAAAGGTAAAGTATCACAAACGGATGAAAGCGCTTTTGAACTTGGTAAAAATATTGCTACCACCGAAGGTCAGGTTGTATTTCGTAGCGAGCTATTTGAGTTGATTCAATACGCGCCTTTAACTGCTGAGGTGTATGAGCGCCCTTATCTAATGATTCCGCCTTGTATCAATAAGTACTATATTTTAGATTTGCAGCCAGACAACTCATTTGTGCGTTATATGGTCGAGCAGGGCCATACGGTTTTTTTAGTCTCTTGGAAAAATCCAGATGCCACTATGTCAAAGGTAACTTGGGATGACTATCTTGGCGATGGTGTTATAAAAGCGATTGAAGTGGTAAAAGACATCGGTGCTACAGATCAAATTAACGTACTTGGTTTTTGCGTAGGTGGGACACTTACCTCCAACGCGTTAGCAGTATTGGCAGCACGTAAAAAAGATGATGTCGCTAGCCTCACTCTACTCACCACTCTCTTAGATTTTAGTGACAGTGGTATTTTGGATGTTTTCATCGATGAAGGCATGATTAAGTTGCGAGAAAATACTATTGGAGGTGAGACTGGAAACTATGGAATGATGTCTGGTCTTGACTTAGGCAATACATTCTCGTTCTTACGTCCGAATGATTTGGTGTGGAATTACGTTGTTGAGAACTATCTGAAAGGTAATTCACCGCCACCGTTTGATCTACTGTATTGGAATGGCGATTCCACGAATCTCCCTGGTCCTATGTATTGCTGGTATCTGCGCCATACTTATCTACAAAATGACTTAATCAAGCCCGGTAAGCTCACTGTTTGTGGCGTGAAAGTAGATCTTAGCAAGATTACAGTGCCAACTTATGTTTATGCCTCGCATGATGATCATATTGTTCCTTGGAAGTCTGCCTATGAATCAACGCAAATTCTGAAAGGTAAGAATCGTTTTGTTTTGGGGGCTTCAGGACATATTGCAGGCGTTATTAATCCACCCGCCAAAAATAAACGTCACTATTTCGAAAATAATAATTTGGCAAAAACGGCTGATGATTGGTTGGCCTCGGCAAAAGATATCAAGGGTAGTTGGTGGCCAAATTACGCAAAATGGCTTGAACCATTTGGCGGTAAGAAAATTAAAGCTAGTAAAAAATTTGGAAATACGCATTACAAAAAACTTGAAGCAGCGCCTGGTAAATACGTGAAAGAAAAAAATAGCGCAACTACTCAATAATTTTATAAGGGGATCTACATGTCACAAAAGATTGCATATGTCACTGGTGGTATGGGTGGAATTGGTACCGCTATTTGTCAGAGACTAGCCAAAGATGGCTTTAAGGTTATCGCTGGTTGTGGCCCGAATTCTCCGCGTAAAGATCGGTGGATTGCAGAGCAAAAAGTTTTGGGTTACGATTTCATCGCTTCCGAGGGGAACGTTTCTGATTGGGATAGTACGGTTGCTGCATTTGATAGAGTGAAAGCGGAAGTGGGTCGTGTTGATGTATTAGTCAACAACGCAGGCATCACAAAAGACAGCGTATTTCGTAAGATGACTCCTGAAGCATGGAAAGCCGTAATTGATACCAACCTTAATTCCCTTTTTAATGTAACCAAGCAGGTGGTTGATGGCATGGCGGATAATGGTTGGGGCCGTATTATTAACATCTCCTCAGTTAACGGTCAAAAAGGTCAGTTCGGTCAATCTAACTACTCAACAGCAAAAGCAGGCTTACATGGATTTACGATGGCCTTGTCCCAAGAACTCGCCTCCAAAGGGGTGACGGTAAATACGGTTTCCCCTGGTTATATTGGTACTGACATGGTTAAGGCTATTCGCCAGGATGTATTGGAGAAGATTGTTGCCGGTGTGCCAGTAAAGCGTTTGGGCACTCCTGAGGAAATTGCCTCTATTTGCTGCTGGATCGCTTCTGATGACGGAGGTTATGCCACGGGGGCGGACTTTTCCTTGAATGGCGGTTTGCATACCGGTTAATAAGGCCAAACCGTCTGTTTTACTACTCCAATCATCGGCATATTTACCTTTAGGTCAAACTAGGGATAAACTATGCCGATGTTGCATTGCAGTATCGAGACTTAGGAAAATTATATGGCCACACGTACCAAGAAAGCCGGCGATAGCCGCTTGATAAAAAAGTATCCGAATCGTCGACTATATGACACGCAAACAAGCGCCTACGTGACGCTGGTTGATATTAAAAATTTGGTGATGGCTGGCGATGCATTTACTGTTGTTGATGCAAAAACTGAGGACGATCTGACGCGCAATATATTGCTGCAGATTATTTTGGAAGAAGAGGCTGCTGGTGTACCGGTTTTTTCTACTCAAATGCTTTCTCAGATTATTCGCTTCTACGGAAATTCGATGCAGGGGCTAATGGGTAGCTACCTAGAAAATACAATGCAATCTTTCGTCGACATCCATAATAAGCTTGGAGATCAAACTCAAGGCTTAGGTGCTGGTAGCACTCCAGAGGCATGGGCAAAAATGCTCAACTTACAAAATCCCATGATGCAGGGTTTGATGGGTAACTATATGGAGCAAAGTAAAGATTTGTTTGTGAAGATGCAGGAGCAAATGCAGAATTCACCATCAATATTTAGCGGTTTCCCATTCCCGGCGCAAGCCAATAAAACAGAAAAAGAATAGTTGTGGCTGGAAAAGTAGGTTTTGTTTCCTTGGGTTGTCCCAAGGCATTGGTTGATTCAGAGTTGATTCTGACGCAACTAAGTGCTGAAGGCTATGAGACTGCTAAAGATTATTCCGGTGCAGATCTGGTGGTGGTAAATACTTGTGGCTTTATTGACTCTGCAGTTGAAGAGAGTCTGGCGGCTATTGGCGAGGCCCTTTCAGCGAATGGCAAAGTGATTGTCACTGGCTGTCTTGGCGCACGCAAAAATGCTGACGGGACTGATCTGATTCAGAGCATCCATCCTAAAGTCCTTGCCGTCACCGGTCCACATGCTACTCAAGAGGTAATGCAAGCGATTCATCTGCATCTACCCAAGCCGCATGACCCTTTTACGGATTTATTGCCGCCAATTGGTGTAAAGCTCACACCCAAACATTATGCTTATTTAAAGATCTCAGAGGGATGCAATCACCGCTGTACTTTCTGCATCATTCCAAGTATGCGGGGAGATTTGGTATCTAGGCCGATTGGCGAAGTTTTGATGGAAGCAAAAAGATTATTTGAGTCTGGTGTTAAAGAGTTGTTAGTTGTTTCACAAGACACTAGTGCTTACGGTGTCGATATTCAATATCGTATGGGTTTTTGGGATGGCAAGCCTGTTAAGACTCGCATGTTTGATTTGGTAAATGCGTTAAATCAAATTGCTCGAGAGCATCAAGCATGGGTGCGACTGCATTATGTTTATCCATATCCCCATGTGGATGATATCTTGCCCTTAATGGCAGAGTTTTCTGAACATGGTTTTGGAGTCCTGCCTTATTTAGATATTCCCTTACAACATGCGCATCCTGATGTTCTGAAGCGCATGAAGCGTCCAGCCAGTGGCGAGAAAAATTTGGAGCGCATTTTGGCATGGCGTGAAGCATGTCCAAACTTAGTTATTCGTAGCACCTTTATTGCTGGCTTTCCCGGTGAGACTGAGCAGGAGTTTCAGTATCTCTTGGATTTTCTTGATGAGGCGCAAATCGATCGCGCCGGTTGTTTCGCCTACTCACCAGTCGAGGGTGCAACTGCAAATGCTCTGGATAAGCCAGTTCCAGATGCTATTCGTGAAGAGCGCCGCGCTCGCTTTATGGCAAAGGCAGAGCAAATCTCGATAAAGCGACTAGCTAAAAAAGTGGGTAAGCGTATTCAGGTTTTAATTGATAGGGTGGACGAGTCGGGTGGAATTGGTCGGACTGTAGGTGATGCTCCTGAAATTGATGGCTTAGTACGGGTTTTGCCTTCAAGCAAGCCATCAAAGAGATATCGAACCGGCGAAATAATTAAAGCAACGGTGATTAGCTCTCAAGGCCATGATCTGATTGCCGAGACTTGATTTTGGAATAAAAATATTTTTGTGGCTTCGAGTTTGGGCCGTTAATTTGCCTTTAAGGCACAGTAAAAGGGGATTGTTATGAGTCGTGATGTCGTCGTTTTAAGTGCTGTACGTTCTGCAATTGGTGCATTCAATGGTTCGCTAAGCAGCCTAGAGCCAAGTGAACTGGGCGGTATTGTGATGAAAGAAGCGGTTGCCCGCTCTGGAGTAGATCCTGCCCTCATTAATTACATTACTGTTGGCAATACAATCCCTACCGATAATCGATACGCCTATGTTGCTCGGGTAGCCTCTATCCAAGCTGGCCTTCCAATGGAATCTGTGGCGATGGGATTGAATCGCTTATGTAGTTCTGGTTTACAGGCAATTGTCACTACAGCTCAAGCCATTATGTTGGGTGATTGTGACTACGGTATTGGTGGCGGTGTCGAGGTAATGTCTCGTGGAATGTATGGTTCACCAGCGATGCGCAGTGGCGCACGTATGGGCGACGCCAAAATGATCGATCTCATGGTCTCTGTTCTGACTGATCCCTTTGGCGTTGGTCATATGGGCGTAACTGCCGAGAATCTGGTAGAAAAATGGAAACTCACACGTGAAGAGCAAGATGCTTTCGCTGTGGAATCCCATCGTCGTGCAGCCCATGCAATCAAAGAGGGTCGTTTTAAGTCGCAGATCGTTCCCATCACTATCAAAACTCGTAAGGGTGATGTCGTGTTTGATACAGACGAGCATTGTAAACCTGACACTACTATGGAAACTTTGGCAAAGATGAAGGCAGTCTTTAAGAAGGAGGGTGGTAGCGTTACCGCAGGTAATGCTTCGGGTATCAACGACGGTGCGGCATTCTTTGTATTGGCAGATGCTGAAGCGGCTAAGAAAGCAGGTCACAAGCCAATTGCTCGTTTAGTGTCTTATGCGATTGCTGGCGTGCCTAATCACATCATGGGTGAAGGACCCATTCCAGCGACGAAGATTGCGCTAGAACGGGCTGGGTTGAAGTTAGATCAAATTGATGTGATTGAGTCTAATGAGGCATTTGCTGCTCAAGCCTTGGCGGTAACAAAAGGTTTGGGTTTAGATCCAGCCAAGACTAACGTCAATGGTGGTGCAATTGCATTGGGTCATCCGATTGGTTGCTCAGGTGCAGCAATTGCCACTAAAGCTATTCATGAGCTGCATCGTGTACAAGGTAAATATGCTTTAGTTACTATGTGCATTGGTGGCGGACAGGGTATCGCAACTATTTTTGAGCGCCTTTAAGCGGCACTATCTCTTCTGATTGCTACTGCTGCTAATTCAGGCAATTAGCAGCAAGGCAGCATCTAAGCCGACTCGGTCAAAAGCCGCATCGGCTTTTTCTTTAACAATAGGTTTTGCATGATAGGCAATGCTGATGCCAGACCCATGCATCATTGGTAAATCATTTGATCCATCACCTATGGTGATAGCGTTCTTTTTGTGACAATTCATCAGAGCACAAGCTTCATCAAGGTAAGCGGCCTTGGCAGCTCCATCCACAATCCTGCCAATAATTTTGCCTGAGAGCTTGCCGTCAATAACTTCCAGAGTGTTGGCCTGTGTTTGCGTAAAGCCTAATTTTTTTTGTAATTTCTCGGTAAAGAAAGTGAAGCCTCCAGAAACCAGTAAGGTATGAAGTCCACGTTGATTTGCTTCCGAGATCAATTCGTAGGCCCCTGGGTTAAGGCGAAGTCGTTCCTGATATACGGATTCCAAGACCTGCGCCGGTACTCCAGCTAAGAGGGCTACACGTCGATGCAAGCTTTCTTTAAAGTCTTTAATCTCACCGCGCATAGTAGCTTCCGTAATTTCAGAGACTGCTGCTTTTTTACCAGCAAAGTCTGCTAACTCATCGATACATTCAATATTGATTAGGGTGGAGTCCATATCCATAGCCAGGACTTTCACATCGGTAGGCCTAAATCCTGAAGCAAGAAAGGCTAAATCAGCATTGTGATTAGCGGCGATTTCACGCATTGCAAGTCGTGCCTCCGCTGTTAAGCTCTGCTTACAAGTCCAGCGACGAGAAAAGTATTTCGGATGCGAGAATTTTTTTTCTAGCATGCTCATCTCAATACCTAAAACTTGTGCATGTGAAATCAATGCAGGGTTTAATTCTCCAGGTATAGGGGTGTTAGCAAGGGCTACAAGAGTAAGATGATCTGACATAGTTAGTAAGTATTAAAATTAATTAGCCTCAATAGTATTAAGCATGGCAGATTCATTAAGGCTTCTTAGAATTTTGCGAATATGGTCAAGTCGTTGCTCTAGTTTCTCAAAATCTCTCTCTTTTTGAGGAAGAATTTTCAGCTTATCCTGCCCATTGAGTTGAATATACTTTGAGGACTGAATCAGCTTGATGATCTTCATCGGATCAATCGGTGGATTAGGGATAAACTGAATTTGAATAGACGTTGGGGTGGCATCTATTTTTTTAATACCAAAGCCAGCCATCTCTAGGCGCAAGCGATGTGTTTCATAAAATGACTTTGCTTGATCGGGCAAATCACCAAAGCGATCTACTAACTCCTCTCGCAAACCCATTAATTCAGAAAAATCGTTTGTTCCAGCAAAGCGCTTATAAATTGATAGGCGCTCATGGACATCTGGGCAATAATCATTTGGCAATAAAGCTGGGACACCCAGATTCACATCAGTTGTTGCTTGGAGGGGTGATAGAAGGTCCGGCTCTTTGCCGCTTCGCAAAGATTTAACAGCGCGATTAAGCATCTCGGTATAGAGCTGAAAGCCAATCTCATGTATTTCCCCGGACTGTTTATCACCCAATACTTCACCGGCCCCTCGGATTTCCAAATCATGCATAGCTAAATAGAAGCCGGATCCCAATTCCTCCATTGCCTGAATCGCATTCAAACGCAGTTGCGCTTGTTTGCTCAGCGCCTCAGGATCGGGTACGAGTAGATAAGCATATGCTTGATGGTGTGACCGTCCAACACGACCACGTAATTGGTGCAGTTGTGCCAGTCCAAACTTATCAGCTCGATGCATGATAATAGTGTTAGCTGTTGGTACATCAATACCAGTTTCTATAATGGTAGTACACAATAAAATATTGGTACGTTGAGTCACAAACTCTCGCATGACTGATTCCAGTTCACGTTCATGCATTTGGCCGTGAGCTACGCTAATACTTGCTTCGGGTATGAGTTCTTGCAATGCATGCTTGCGATTCTGAATGGTTTCTACTTCGTTGTGCAGAAAATAGACTTGTCCACCACGTTTAATCTCGCGTAGAACTGCCTCGCGAATAACGCCTTCACCTTCTCTTCTCACGAATGTTTTAATGGCTAAACGCTTTTGAGGTGCTGTCGCAATAATTGAGAATTCACGTAAACCCTCCATGGCCATTCCTAAAGTTCTGGGAATTGGTGTTGCAGTCAAAGTCAAAATATCCACTTCAGCACGTAAAGCTTTTAAAGCATCTTTTTGACGAACGCCAAAGCGATGCTCCTCATCTACAATCACCAATCCTAAGTTCGCAAACTGGGTTTCTTTAGAAAGCAACTTGTGTGTGCCAATGATGATGTCGGCATCACCTTTAGCGATTGCCTCTAGAGCAGTATTGATTTCTTTAGTAGTTTTAAAGCGGGAGAGCTCAACAATACGAACTGGCCAGTCAGCAAAGCGATCTTTCCAGGTTGCCACATGCTGTTCTGCAAGTAGTGTAGTTGGAGCTAAGATGGCTACCTGTTTACCCCCCATTACTGCAACAAAGCTGGCGCGTAAAGCAACCTCCGTTTTTCCAAAGCCCACATCCCCACACACTAGACGATCCATCGGTGTGCCACTGGTCATATCGCCGATGACCGCAGCAATAGCATTGGCTTGATCTGGTGTTTCTTCAAAGCCGAAGCTTTCAGCAAATGCGGCGTAATCGTGTGCCGAGAATTCAAAGGCGTGGCCTTTGCGAATGGCTCTTGCCGCATACAAACCTAATAATTCAGCAGCCGTATCTCGAATTTGTTGTGCAGCCTTACGCTTTGCTTTATCCCACTGTCCAGAGCCTAGCTGATGTAAGGGCGCAGAATCTGGATCAGAGCCAGCATAGCGTGTCACCATTTGTAATTGCTGGACCGGCACGTAAAGGGTGGCATCTTTCGCATAGACCAGGTGCAA
>JBIISV010000130.1:0-5999 GCA_044340835.1 Polynucleobacter sp. | reverse complement strand
CCTATCAAACTGCCTGGTTAAAGGCCTACTATCCTGCTGAATTTATGGCGGCCAACTTATCGCTCGCGATGGATGACACTGATAAGGTGAAGATTTTGTATGACGATTGCTTGGCCAATCAGATTCGAGTGTTCTCACCTGACATCAATACCGGTGTTTATGTGTTCACCCCATTGCGCGCTCCAGATGCCCCACCTGATTCCCCTATTAGTCATATTCGTTATGGTTTAGGTGCTGTTCGGGGTACCGGTGAAGCGGCAATCGAAGTGATTGTGAAGGCGCGTGAGAGCGGTGGCCCATTCAAGGACTTATTTGATTTTTGTGCGCGCGTTGATCGAAGACAAGTTAACCGTCGCGCGATCGAGGCTTTGATGCGTGCTGGTGCCTTTGATAGTTTGTATAAAGACCCTATACCTGCCGGCGGTAATCTCTTCGATATTCGTTCTACTTTATTAGCTTCCCTTGCCCGCGCAATCGAAGCGGCTGAGCAAGCTGAAGCCTCCGTCAATCAAGTGAGTTTGTTTGAAGTAGCAGGGGAAGAAGATCGCCACTTGCCTGAGTTAGTGCGTGAACCAGTTTGGTCTGAAAAGAAGCGCTTGCAGGATGAGAAAAGCGCTTTAGGTCTGTGCCTTACTGGTCATATGTTTGATGCCTATCGAGATGAGGCGGCGCATTTCATTCGCCAGCCATTGGCCAAAGTGACCGAGGGTAAAGATCAACTCATCGCTGGAATTATTACCTCTGCACGGATGCTGACAGGCCAACGTGGCCGTATGATGATTGCCACTATTGATGATGGATCTGCTGCAATTGAGGTAACCCTCTATAGTGAAGTCTATGAGCCTAATCGCTCTTGGCTCAAGGAGGATGAGTTGCTCGTTGCTAAGGTGAACGTGACTCCGGATAAGTTTTCTGGTGGCATGCGCATCGTATCTGAAGCAGTGATGGATATCACTGGCGCGAGAATGCGTTTTGCGCGCAATATCCATCTCAGCATTGATTCAGCAACAGACCTTAAATCTTTACGTAGTCAAATAGGTCCTTATCTGATGAGTAATCGTGTACGAGATCCCAAGTTAGGACCTGCAGCTGCCACAATATCGGGTGGCAATGATGTGATGAAGGGCTTAATGCTGACTGCTGCTGTAACTACGAGTGGTGGCGCTTGCTTGATGCAGTTTCCAGAAGAGCTACGCATTTATCCTGATGATGCTTGCCTCCACAGCCTGAATCAAATCTTGGCAGCCAGACAATCCAATACGGTTCAGGTTCAATACCAATAAAACCGCTGCAAGTTTCAGCTCTTATTTTTTGATGACGCTTTGGAGCGCTTCAATTACCTGAATGGGATCAAGTTGATCTAAGCAATCGCTATGACTATTTGCGCGATCCTCGCAACCCGCTTTACGGCAGGGGACGCATGCACCAGGGCCTTGCAAGATTGTGACATTAGCAACAGTTTGCGAGCGCGCTCTGAGCTGGTAAGGCTGCTCTCCAATAAAGCCATTAGGCCATGGCCCAAAATTTGTTGGTGGTGTGGGGCCAAACAAAGCAATGGTTGGGATATTGCATGCAGCTGCTAGGTGGGTGATTGAGGTATCCACCCCGATATAGGCTATAGCTCCTCGAATCAGTGTTCCAGCCTGCGGGATGGAGAGTAAGCCCGCAGTATTAATGACGTGCTCACGCGTCTTTTCATCAAGTAAAGAAAGAATGTCATGGTTGAGTTGCAGGTCTTGCTTGGCTGGGGATGCGCTGAGTAAAACTGGATAACCTTGTTTCACAATTGAGGTCAGTAGGGTTTGCCAATAAGCCAGAGGCCAGCGCTTGTAGGCCGTCAAGGGACCGGGGTGAACCACCACATAGGGCGAGTGGAGTTGAGCCGCAATCTTTGGGTGGATAGGGTCGCCAGCAGGAGCGGTGACTGCAATCGGCTGACTAAAGACATCTTGCCGTTTCTTGTAAAAAACCTCGAGAAGACGAAGCTTTTCAGTAATGACATGTTGCGCAAAGTAGTCGACATCCACCGTATGCAAGCAAATTGCTTTCTTCCAAGCATTCTGTTTATCGCTTTTGCTTTTCTTGGTCCTATCTTGCTCGGTTAAGCCTTGGGGGTGTCCACCGAGGACACCAACTCGATGATGGGCTGCTACCAAACCATAAAAGTAGGCACGATCACTCGGCTGTGTGACTACCGCTAAATCGTAGCGCTGAAATAGTTTGAAAAATAAGGAAAGATATTCTGTGAACTTTGGACGGTCTGAGGTTTCAATTATCTGGGCAATATCGGGGTTGCCTTTGAGCATATCGAGCTTTCCTCGATAACCTAGAAAATGAAATTCGGCCTTAGGCCATAGTTCGCGCGCCTTTGAAATGAGTGGGGTAGTTACCAAGACATCGCCTATTTGGCGAGTAGCAATGAACAACACTTTTTTAGGCTTTAGTGCTGAGAATGTAGTCATAGACTTCATATCACTCAATGGGTTTCTTTAGCTTTAGCCAGAATTTTTTCCCGTACACGACGAGCATTTTCTGCGGCATGGGATTGATCGTTGATGCGATGGTAGAGATGTAGTACTTCAGTTGACCATGAACCCGACTTACGAATCAATCCTTTCTGTTGCAGTCTAAAAACAAAATCTGCATCCTCATGACCCCAACCTGTCATCGTTTCATCAAAGCCACCAATGGCCAACGCATCCGTTTTCCAGCAGGCCATATTGCAACCTTTAATACGACGCCAGACAAACTTTTTGTAATTTCTCCAGGATCCATCGCCTAGCTTGATTTTGAGTGGCCAGTATTTATTGATACCGCCGGATAGTCGATAGCTAAATGCATTGTCAGAAAATTTCCGAAAGTCCCACTGGAGCCATGAGAGCAATTGTTTGCTGAGCTCGTCATTCAGTAAGATACGGCTACCAGTTACTAAGTGGTTCACTCGAGATAGGCTGCGATGTTGGGCGATAAAGTCTGGCTGAACAAGGCAATCGCCATCTAGAAATACGAGATATTTACCTTGCGCTGCCTCGATCGCTTGATTAAGAATGCGTGTTTTGCGAAAGCCTTGATCTTCTTGCCAAAGATGGGTGATTTTTACTGGGAAATTTTTTTGGATTACCTCTATGAGATCTTTGGTGGCTGTGGTGGAGCCGTCATCGGCAATGATGATTTCAAAATCTAAATCTGTTTGGATGCTAAGTGACTCAAGACAGAGTTTGAGGGCTTGCGGCCAGTTATAGGTCGCCAGAAGAACAGAGATCATTTGCTGAGAGAATTGTTGGAGTTTGCTTCTTGGTGCAATTGCCACAACTTCATATAGCGATAGTAGGTTCCTTGCCCATTCGAAATTGCCAAAGCAAAACCCTGAGGGCCGTCTAAGAAGCCAAGGCGAATGAAGTAGGTGCGAATAAAAGCCCAAATACCATGAAGTATTGCTTTTAGTGGGCTACTAGTTTTACCTAGGGCAAAAGCCTGCTCTGCTGAGGCAGTGGAATACCGGTCCATCTTTTGTAAGACTTGGGAGTAATTCATAAAGCTGAAATGCAACATCGGATTTTCAAGTTTGGCTACTTGACTATTCGGGATCAGGCGCTCATGAACTAGGTCATCTGAGAAGTGGGCGGTGCCACGCTTGAATAATCTATCAACATAATCTGGGCTCCAGCCAGAGTATCGAATAAAGCGCCCGCAGTACCAGGAGAGCCGTGGAATTGCAAAACAGTCCATATTGGCAGGATGATGAATGACTGTCAAAATCTCACTTCTGAGGCTTGGGGTAAGGCGTTCATCGGCGTCCAAAGACAAAATCCAGTCACCGGTTGCCAGGGCTAAGGCACGGTTCTTTTGGGGGCCAAATCCGGGCCAATCTGCTGGTTGAGCAATGACGGCACCATGGTTTTTGGCGATTTCTAGGGTGCGATCGCTACTATTGGTATCCACCACCACAATTTGCTGGGCAATCCCCTCTAGGGAGGCCAAACAATCGGCCAAATTGGCCTCTTCATTGCGGGTGATGAGTATGACGGATAAGGTGGGCATAATTCATTATATGAATGCTCAAGACCGTACCGTACTAAATCGCTTAATTCAGTATCTCAAGCCCCATATTCGGATGATTATTGGCTCTCTTTTGGCCATGGCCTTGGTTGCTGGGGCTGAAACCTCCATTCCGGCGTTGATGAAGCCTTTGCTGGATAAGGGGTTTTCAGGGCAGCTCGATAGTAAGCTGTGGCTGGTGCCGGTATTTTTAGTTGGTCTCGCTTTTGTTAGAGGGCTGGCCCAATTTCTATCAAGTTACTTGCTGAACCGTGTGATTAATGCCGTATTGCTGAAATTACGGCAGCAGATGTTTCAATCCTTGTTGCATGCTAGCACTACCTTCTTTCAGAAAAACTCTGCATCCAATCTGATTAATGCAGTAGTTTTTGAGGTGAATAATGTTTTATCCATCATGGGTAGCATGCTTATTAGCTTAGTCAGAGATTCTCTGACAGTAATCGGCCTCATTGGATATTTGATTTATTTGAATTGGCAATTGACGCTGGTAGTGTTGCTGATTTTCCCTATCATCGCTTTCATCATGGGGAAGATTAATAAACGTTTGCGATCTCTCAATCGTGAGCAACAGAGCTTAACTAGTGAGCTGGCCTACATAGTTGAAGAAGCAGCCGCTGGTTATAAGATTGTCAAGGTACATGGTGCAGAAGGATATGAGATGCGTCGCTTTATGGATAAAGCGGATCGACTACGCCAATTTGCCTTGAAGGCTGCGGTAGCTGGCGGGCTTAATCAGCCGATTACCCAACTCATTGCATCGATGGCACTTTCTATTGTGTTAGTGATCGCTTTGATGCAATCAGCCGCTGAGGGTACTACGGTGGGTGGTTTTGCCGCCTTTATTACCGCCATGCTGTTGGTAATCTCTCCAATCAAGCATTTGGCCGATATTAATCAGCCCTTGCAGCGTGGTCTTACAGCTGCGGAAATGATTTTTTCTCTCATGGATCAACCGCTTGAAGAGGAAGAATCGCGTAAAGAGAATATGAAGTCCTTAGATAAGGCTAAGGGCGCTATTCGATTTGAGGATGTAGGTTTCTCTTATCAGCAGGAGGCTGGACGTAAGGATGCTCTCACTGGTGTGAATTTAAGTATCAATCCTGGTGAAGTAGTGGCCTTTGTTGGTCCATCAGGAGGAGGTAAGTCAACCTTAGTGAATTTGTTGCCTCGTTTCTTTAAACCCACGAGCGGCCATATTTTCTTGGACGACATTCCGCTTGAAGATATTGTTCTGGCGGACGTACGTAAGCAAATTGCTTTTGTAAGTCAGGATGTCATTTTATTTAACGACAGTATTGCTGCGAACGTAGCCTATGGTGCAGTAAGTTCAGCAAATGTGGATCGTGGCCGTGTCATTGAGGCTCTTGAAGCTGCAAACTTATCCAACCTGATAAAAGAATTGCCCGAAGGCATTGATACGAAAATCGGTGATAACGGCAACCGTTTATCGGGTGGCCAGCGTCAGCGCTTAGCGATTGCTAGAGCGATATATAAGGAGGCACCTATTCTCATCCTAGACGAGGCTACCTCAGCCTTAGATTCAGAGTCAGAGCGTCAAGTGCAAGATGCCTTGGAGCGATTGATGGCAGGTAGAACTACTTTGGTCATTGCTCATCGTTTATCAACCATTGAGCACGCTGATCGGATTGTGGTGCTTGAGCATGGTCAAGTGATTGAGAGTGGCACACACCAAGAACTGATTGTTAAGGGTGGCCTCTATGCCAACCTACATCGCATTCAATTTTCGAATGCTTAACTGATAGTTGACTAAGGATTAACTAAGAACGATATCGTATTGTTCCTGGCGGAAGCTACCCTCAGCCTGCAGCTTGATGGGTTTGTTAATAAAGTCGCCTAATTGCGCTAAGAATTGATTCTCCTCTTCCAGAAAGAGATCGATGACATCGGGTGCTGCTACGATTCTAAATTCGCGGGGATTG
>JBIISV010000129.1:0-6010 GCA_044340835.1 Polynucleobacter sp. | reverse complement strand
TTTGAGAGGCATTTAGGGCCTCTAGGCGCTCTTCAGTTTCATTTAGGAGTGTTGGTAAATCGTCGGCTTCGGTTCGATATTTCCTGGCGGCACTATGAAGTGCTTGCATCCGCTCCTCGACTTCACTAAGTCGCCCAGGATCCAAATCTAGTTTTTGTAAATAGCGATTCAGACTATGCACCGCTTCATCAATCTGAATCTGAGCAGACTCGAGTGCTTGACTGATATCAGTCAGTGCAGAGTCATGTTCTGCTAACGCACTCATATTGGTGCTCGCTTTAGAGAGAGTGGACTCTACAGAGTTTTCTGCATCACTTAAAACATCGATTGCCTCTTGGCAGCCGCTCATAAGTTTTGCGCCATTGGCCAAGCGAGCATGTTCACTTTGTATGAGAGTCCATTCTCCCGCTTGAGGCGAGAGTGTAGTAAGTTCTTCTAGTTGCCATTCCAAGCGTTCACGTTCACGTTCAATGTCTTGACCGGCATTTTCTGCTTGCTCTAGGCAGCGACGAGAATCACTCACTATTTTGAATAGTTGAGCAACTTCATGCACTTGCTCCATGTGATTAGCATGACGATCTAGTAATTCGCGTTGAGCGCCACCTTTCAGTAGAAGTTGGTGTGCATGCTGCCCATGAATATCTACCAACTGATCACCAGCTTCTCGAAGTTGTGACAAGGTTGCTACGCTACCGTTAATAAAAGCCCGACTCCGCCCATTTGTCTCAATTGTTCTTTTGAGGAGCAGGCTTTGTCCTTCATCCTCAATTGGAAAGCCGAGCTCATCTAGCCATTGATTGAAATGTGGGATTTGTTGGGTATGAAGTCGAAAGAGTGCGCTAATCTCTGCGCGGCTAGTGCCCTCACGAATCTGGCTGCTGTCGGCCCGCTCTCCTAAAACCAGGCTGAGGGCATCTAGCAGGATAGATTTGCCTGCACCCGTTTCGCCAGTAAGCACTGTGAAACCCGAGGAAAAGTCTAGCTCTAGATGATCAACAATGACAAAGTCACGGAGTGCGAGAGTCTGAAGCATTCGTTAGCGTACTCAATAATTCGACATCAGAATGTCGATGGATACTCATTCCAATGTAATTTCTCTCGCAAGGTTTTGTAGTCACTATGACCGCGCGGATGAAGTAGGGTGATGGTTTTTTCAGATTGACGTACTTCAATCGTATCGCCCGATTGCAAGTCAGTTTGGGATTGCATATCAAAGTTCACAATCACCTGTCTACCATCAACCACTTCGATACTGACCACAATATCTTGTGGCAACACAATCGGACGATTAGACAGAGAGTGTGGTGCAATCGGCACCAATAAAATTCCCTCTACCCGAGGATGAAGGATGGGGCCACCAGCGGATAAGGCATAAGCTGTTGATCCGGTTGGTGTAGATACAATCAGGCCATCAGATCTTTGGTCATACATAAAGGAGCCATTAACACGTACTGCGAGTTCAACCATCCCAGAAATTCCAGAGCGATTCACTACGACATCATTCAAGGCTAGGGCGCGCTTAATGACCTTGTCTTTTCGAAGGACGACCGCATCGAGCAAGGTTCTGGCGTCAGCTTCATACTCACCAGCAATAATTTGCGGCAATACAGTTTGCACATTCTGAATGGGAATATCGGTCATATACCCGAGGCGACCCATATTAATTCCAACCAAGGGGACATTACTGCCGGCTAGCTGACGTCCAACACCGAGCATCGTACCGTCGCCACCCAAGACAACCGCCACATCAATGGCGCCAGTAAACTCCTCTACTGTTTTGGTAGGGTAGGCGGTCAGACTTAACTGAGCCGCGGTAGAGGCCTCTAGAAAGACCTCGCAACCCTGTTTGGCTAGGAGTGCAGCTAGATCCTTAAGGCGTTCTTGTATCCCATCAGCCTGATATTTGCCAACAAGCGCAACCCGGCTAAATGGCTTTTTGCTGGAATTTGGGGATGGGCTTAACATATAACGATTAAACCATACGCATAAAATCCCTTCCACTATGGATGATCGTTCCCGCGCCTTACTAAAAACCCTCATCGAGCGTTATATCGAAGAAGGCCAGCCTATTGGCTCGCGAACCCTATCGCGGTTCTCGGGCCTAGATCTGTCTGCGGCCACTATTCGTAATGTGATGGCGGATTTAGAGGAAATGGGCCTGGTGACTAGCCCCCATACTTCCGCAGGGCGTATCCCTACCCCAAGAGGCTATCGACTCTTTGTAGATACGATGGTGACCGTTCGCCCATTAGAGGAAATTGCTGCCCGCGAGATGGAAAAAGGCCTTTTGCCGGATTCTCCGCAAAGGATGCTGAGTTCAGCAGCACAAATTTTGTCTAATTTGACCCATTTTGCTGGAGTGGTTATGACGCCGAAGCGGGCTCAAGTATTTAAGCACATTGAGTTTTTAAGATTGGGTGAGGGCAAGATCCTGCTCATTATGGTGACTCCTGAGGGCGATGTCCAAAACCGCATCCTGCCAACCACACAAGACTACACACCGAGCCAGTTAGTCGAAGCGGGAAATTACATCAATACGCAGTTTGCCGGCAAGAGCTTCGCTGAGGTTCGTGTTCACCTCGCCTCTGATTTGGATAATTTGCGCAGTGATATTTCTGGGTTAATGGCCTTAGCGCTCCAGAGCGGAGTCAGCGACTACGGCATGGGTCAAGGGGATATGCTCTTATCGGGTGAGCGACGCTTGCTAAATGTCGGCGACCTGAGTGCTAATTTAGACAAGCTGCGCAAGATGTTTGACATGCTTGAGCAGAAATCCGTTTTAATGCAGTTGCTAGATGTCTCAAGTCATGCGGATGGCATTCAGATCTTCATTGGTGGTGAGAGTGATCTATTGCCTTATGAAGACCTGGCAGTCATCAGTGCGCCATACAGTGTCGATGGCCAGATCGTCGGAACCTTGGGGGTAATTGGACCAACCCGTATGGCATATGATCGTGTTATTCCGATTGTTGACATTACCTCTAAATTATTATCAGGCGCGCTGAGCTCTTGATGACAAACACTTTTTCCTCTAGCTCCCTTTTATTCAGACGGATCTCCCCTTGAATCAAAATCCCCACTTACGTCCTGCGAAGACAGCAGTTTTATTGCTAAACCTTGGGACACCCTCTGCGCCAACAGCTAAGGCAGTGAGAGCATATTTAAAAGAATTCTTATCTGATCCTCGTGTAGTAGAAATCCCGAGGATTATTTGGTGGTTTATCTTGAACGGCATCATTTTGCCGATCCGCAGCGGCGTCTCTGCAAAGAAATACGCTTCAATTTGGTTGCCAAAGCTAGGCTCGCCTTTGATGCATTACTCGCGTTTACAAGCTAAAGAATTGAGTGAGAAATTTGCCGATCACGGCCAAGTGGTCTTGGTTGATCTAGCGATGCGCTATGGTCAGCCCTCTACCCAGCAAGCCCTTGAGGCCCTTCAGGCCCAAGGTATGGAGCGCCTCTTGTTATTACCGCTATATCCGCAGTATTCGGCGACAACTACTGCTTCGAGTTTTGATGAAGTATTTCGTGTGCTGTCAACGTGGCGCAATCAACCTGAGTTACGTTTAATTAAGTACTATCACGACAACCCTGCTTATATTGCTGCATTACACGATCAAGTGCTTGGCGAATGGGATAAAAGTGGGCGCCCAGATTTCGCTGCTGGTGATCGTCTCGTCATGTCTTTTCATGGCTTACCTAAGCGCAATTTAATGAAGGGTGACCCCTATCATTGCGAGTGTTTAAAAACAGGTCGCTTACTTGGTGAGTCTTTGGGTCTTCAGCCTGGAGAGTATTTAGTGACCTTTCAATCCCGCTTTGGTAAGGCGGAGTGGCTCAAGCCCTACACTGCACCAACGATTGAAAAGCTTGGCAAAGAGGGATGTCAGCGCGTTGATATTTTTTGCCCAGGATTTCCAGCCGATTGTTTGGAGACATTGGAGGAGATTGCTATGGAAGCGCGCGAGATCTTCTTAGAGCATGGTGGACAAGATTACCGATACATACCTTGCCTTAATAGCAACCCAAAGTGGATTGAAGCTATGTATGACATTGCTCAGCAGCATTTGTCTGGCTGGAGTTTAGGCGTAGAGTCTGATGCCATGCTAATAGAGCGTGATCGCTTAGCCGAGCTGGCTAAGGCCAAAATTGCTTAAGTATGCACACTTGAAATTGTCTTGATTGACCCCATATTGTTGAGAAGTAGCCATTCTGATAGAAAAGTGAATTTGCATCTATGACACAAGAAAGCCCAAATCCAGCCTCTGAGCAGGAAAACATTGCCGCAGATATGGCAGCTGAAGGCGGTACTGATGAAGCAGCCTCAGCTTCCGAGGTCAATACTCCGGAGCAGCAAATTGCAGAGTTAAGTCAAAAGCTAGCGGAGATGCAGGACAACTTCCTCCGCGCTAAAGCTGAAGGTGAAAACATTCGCCGCCGTGCTGTAGAGGATGTTTCTAAGGCGCATAAATTTGCCATCGAGAGTTTTGCTGAGCATCTCGTGCCAGTAACTGACAGCCTTTACGCTGCCTTAAATGCAGAGGCAGTTGATGCCAAAGCCTTTAAAGAGGGTTTAGAAATTACCCTCAAACAGCTACTCTCTGCCTTCGAAAAGGGTCGGTTAACCGAGATTAACCCTGCTGCTGGTGAAAAATTTGATCCTCATCATCACCAAGCAATTGCTTCAGTGCCCTCAGATCAGGAGGCCAATACCGTGGTTTCAGTGCTTCAACGCGGGTATTCCATCGCTGATCGTATTCTGCGTCCGGCATTGGTCACCGTCAGCGCACCCAAATAAGTCACTAAAAGTTCCATATTTAAGGGTTTTTGGAGAAATATCCCCCTCAAACCTTATTTTTTACGCAAAAACAGATGAAAAAGGCAGATTTCTGCCTTTTTCCGCTTTTACCCCTTGAATTTACTTTATTCAACCCCATTTATTGGGTATCGATTTATCCGCATTTTTGCGAATGACACATAACTTAATTTTTTGGAGCCATTATGGGAAAGATTATCGGAATTGACTTGGGAACTACAAACTCGTGTGTTTCCGTTGTTGAAAACAATGCACCTAAAGTGGTTGAGAACGCCGAAGGTGGTCGCACAACCCCATCCATCATTGCTTACGTTGAAGATGGTGAAGTATTGGTTGGGGCACCTGCAAAACGTCAATCAGTCACTAACCCTAAAAACACTATCTACGCTGTTAAGCGCTTGATGGGCCGTAAGTTTACAGATGCTGAAGTGCAAAAAGACATCGGTCTGATGCCTTACAAAATTGTTCAGGCAGATAACGGTGATGCTTGGGTTGAAGCGCGCGATAAAAAAATGGCACCACAGCAAGTATCAGCAGAGATTTTACGCAAGATGAAAAAGACTGCTGAAGACTATCTCGGCGAAGAGGTGACTGAAGCAGTGATTACTGTTCCAGCCTACTTCAATGATAGTCAACGTCAGGCTACCAAAGATGCAGGTCGCATCGCTGGTTTAGATGTGAAGCGCATCATCAATGAGCCAACCGCAGCTGCATTGGCATTCGGCTTGGACAAACAAGATAAGGTTGATCGTAAGATCGCCGTCTATGACTTAGGTGGCGGTACATTTGACGTATCCATTATTGAAATTGCTAACGTTGACGGTGAGAAGCAGTTTGAAGTGCTCTCTACCAATGGCGATACCTTCTTGGGTGGTGAAGACTTTGACCAGCGCATTATTGACTGGATCATTGCTGAGTTCAAGAAAGAGCAAGGCGTTGATTTGAGCAAAGATGTGTTGGCATTGCAACGTTTGAAAGATGCTGCCGAAAAAGCCAAGATTGAATTGTCATCTGCTCAGCAAACTGAAATCAATTTGCCATACGTCACTGCGGATGCAAGCGGTCCAAAGCATTTGAACTTGAAGCTCACACGCGCCAAGTTGGAGTCTTTGGTAGAAGAGTTGATCAACCGTACGGCTGGTCCTTGCTTGACTGCAATTAAAGATGCTGGCGTCAATCCTGCTGAAATCGATG
>JBIISV010000128.1:0-6073 GCA_044340835.1 Polynucleobacter sp. | reverse complement strand
GAATTGCAGCATGGTTAATTGCAGCAGGATCAGCCTTTGCAGGATAGCCAGCGGCATTCAATGCTTCACGAATCGCCTTCTTGAACTCAGCATCTTTTGCTTTCGCATCCGCTGGAGCTAAACCTTTAGCGGTATAGCCCTCGATCTCTGTATCGCCAATCTTCACAACAGCAGCTCCACCAGCAGGACCCGCAATCGTTGTGTAACTTGCAGAGTTAGAAGCCATGACCTGCTTTGCAATATCACAAGAGCTCGTAAACTTTGCAGTACCCGTTGGATTGAACTGGAAAGTACATTCATTCAAATCAGCGGTAATGCTTGCTGGTGCAGTTGCCATGGCTTTTTCCAACGCCGGATTGGCAAAGTGGGTTAAGCCATTAAACAAAGAAACAGGTGTATTCGGGATATACAGAATGATGGCTAAAAATAAACCACCCATGATGATGACCTTACGGCCGATCCTATCTGATAAGGTGCCAAAAATCACGAAGAATGGTGTACCGATTACTAGTGAAGCAGCAATCAATAAGTTTGCAGTTTTCGGATCAACCTTCAATACTTGAGTGAGGTAGAACAAAGCGTAGAACTGACCTGTGTACCAAACTACTGCTTGACCTGCAACTAGACCAAACAATGCCAAGATCACAATCTTCAAGTTCTTCCATTGACCAAATGATTCCGTCAAAGGTGCTTTGGAGAGTTTGCCCTCCTCCTTCATCTTCTTAAAAGCGGGAGATTCGTTCATCGACAGACGGATGTAAACAGAAACACCTAATAACACGATGGAGAGAAGGAATGGAACACGCCAGCCCCAAACCTCAAAGTCTGGTCCCGTGAATTCACGCGTGAACAAAATCACAAGCAAGGACAAGAACAAACCTAATGTAGCTGTAGTTTGAATCCAGGCTGTGTAAGCCCCGCGCTTGCCATGAGGAGCATGCTCCGCAACGTAAGTTGCAGCACCGCCGTACTCACCACCCAAGGCCAAACCTTGAAGCATGCGTAATGCAATCAAGATCACTGGGGCTGCAACACCGATCGTCTCATAGCTAGGTAATAGGCCAACGATGAAGGTTGCACCACCCATCAATAGAATCGTGACCAAGAAGGTGTACTTTCGACCAATCAGATCACCTAAGCGACCGAATACCAAAGCGCCAAAAGGGCGAACGATAAAACCAGCAGCAAACGCTAATAAGGCGAAAATGAAAGCTGAGCCCGCATCTAGGCCTGAGAAAAACTGCTTGGCCATAATGGCAGCCAATGAGCCGTACAGATAAAAGTCATACCACTCAAAAACCGTACCTAAAGAGGAAGCAAAAATCACTTTGCGTTCTTCGGGAGTCATTGGGGCTGCTTTGGTTGATGTTGACATCAATAGCTCCTAACCATTTTCATAAAGTAAGAAATAATTTTTGAGTATCCCTTAACAAACCATTACCTAGGGTAATTGCCCACCAAATTTACTAAGGGTTTTCCAAAGAAACTCAGACTAGATGTAATGGGGAGCTAAGAGAGGCTTACTAAAATCCTGCGCCAAATTTCTCGTAAAGGAACCGAGAATTACTACCGAGGATATTCGCAGTGATAGCGCTATTAGCGCGCTTTAGTAATAAATGGTTTAGGTACACGTAGATCCCAGTAGATGGCAGCTGCGCGTAATCCAAAAATAGCTAGCATGCAAAATACTGATCCCTCTAAGGTGTACTGGGGCAAGAAATTTAAAATCAAAACATAGAGACAGCATCCCAAAGTAACAGGGATTGCATACAGTTCGTGCGACATCAGTAAGGTTTTTCTACCGGCTAAAATATCACGCAGTAAGCCGCCGCCAATTGCGGTAACAATTCCTAAGATCACTGGAGCTACAGGCAATCCATATCCTAAATTCCATGCTTTATCGACCCCCTGAATACCAAACAAGGCAGCACCAAGGCCATCGATATAAAGCATCCAGCGATAAATTTGCGGCTGTGTAAAAAAAGATTCAGCAAAAAAGGTGACTATGCACGCACCCAATGCGACCCAAATATAAATTTGAGTGACTGACCAAAATACAGGCACATCTAAAATGATGTCACGCAAGGTTCCACCGCCAATAGCGGTAATTACACCCAACACTAGAACACCAAAAAGGTCGACGCCACGATCAGCGATAGCGAGAACACCAGTCACTGCGAAAGCAATTGTGGCGATGATGCCAATCCAGAAATTGATTTGATCCATAGAGCAAAGTCTAAATCACTGGAGGCGGGCGATCAATGAAGCCCTGAATATGCTGAGGGTTATGCCTCTCAAGCAATCTTCTTGAGAGTCTGCTGGTATCGCTGTGCATTTTTGACATAGCGTCCAGCAATATCTTCGATGCCAGTCATCTGCTCCGGGGTGAGTGTTTTTACCACCTTAGCAGGTGAGCCCAAAATCATTGAGCCGTCAGGAAACTCTTTGCCCTCAGTAACTAGAGCGCCGGCACCCACCAAACAATTCTTGCCAATTTTGGCACCATTCAAAATCACAGCACCAATTCCAATCAAACTGCCGTCACCAATTTGGCAGCCATGGAGCATGACTTGATGTCCAATGGTCACTTGCTTGCCAATAATGAGTTGGTAGCCAGGGTCAGTATGCAAAATAGAGGCATCTTGTACATTACTGCCCTCGCCAATTTGTATCAGGTCGTTATCGCCACGGATCACTACCTTGGGCCAAACACTTGCATTTTTATGAAGCTCGACCCTGCCAATGACTTCAGCACTCTCAGCTACCCAAGCTCCGTCCCCTAGTTGGGGAGCATTTCCATTTAGTTCAAATATAGCCATCACTCATTATAAGTAATTGTCCTATTTAAGAAAGCCTACCAGCTCGACTCACGATCTGGTGTGGATGAAATACGGTGAATACTCAAATCTGCACCGTCATATTCTTCCTCGTGGGACATCCGAATTCCTATAACAACTTTGAGTAAGCCATAGACCACAAAGCCGCCAATGAGCGCAATGGCAACCCCTAAGCTACTACCAATCAACTGGCCCAAAAAGGTCACTCCACCCATACCACCGAGTGCTTTGGTCCCAAAGATACCTGCAGCTAAACCTCCCCATAAACCGCATAAACCATGCAAAGGCCAAACTCCTAGAACGTCATCAATCTTCCAGCGGTTTTGTACTAAGGTAAACATATAGACAAACAGGGCACCGGCAATTAAGCCAACGACTAAGGCGCCCATGGGATGCATTAAATCGGATCCAGCGCACACTGCAACCAAGCCAGCTAAGGGACCGTTATAGGTAAAGCCTGGATCATTGCGCCCGATAACCCAAGCAGCTAGAGTGCCACCCGCCATCGCCATCAAAGAGTTCATGGCGACTAAGCCGCTGACCTTGTCAATCGTTTGCGCACTCATCACATTAAATCCAAACCAGCCTACGGCTAGAATCCAGGCGCCCAAAGCCAAAAACGGAATACTGGAAGGAGGGTGTGCCGCAATGTTTCCATCTTTTGTGTAACGGCCACGACGTGCGCCCAGAAGAATGATGGCAGGCAGGGCAATCCAACCGCCTACTGCATGTACCACTATTGATCCAGCAAAGTCATGAAACTCTTCGCCAGTAAATTCCTTAATCCATGCTTGGATTCCATAATGCTGATTCCAGACAATGCCTTCGAAGAAAGGATAAATGAAACCAACCAGAATAAAGGTCGCAATTAATTGAGGATTGAACTTTGCACGCTCCGCAATTCCACCAGAAATAATTGCTGGGATAGCAGCGGCAAAAGTCAACAAGAAAAAGAATTTGACTAATTCAAAGCCATTTTTCTCTGCCAATAACTCAGCACCAGAGAAAAAGTCGACTCCATAAGCAATGCTGTAGCCAATAAAGAAATAGGCGATCGTTGATACTGCAAAGTCGACCAAGATTTTGACCAAGGCATTGACCTGGTTCTTTTTACGTACCGTACCCAGCTCTAAAAATGCAAACCCCGCATGCATTGCTAGAACCATGATGGCGCCGAGCAATATAAACAGAACATCACTACCGGATTTCAAAGTTTCCATTGAAATAACTCCCCTTATGTTTTGCATCATTATGGGGAATATCAAGACCGATTTCGCCTACTAATGCACTCATTTAGTGCAATTCAATACTCTCAATATGGTTTATGATGAAATCACATACACCCAAGGGAGAACCCATGAAAAAAGTTTTAGTACTGCTAGCTGCTTTAAGCACATTCTCTGGCTTGGCCCAGTCTCAAGAAAAAATTCAGGTGCTCAGCACCCAAGAGCTCGTGAACGTTTGCAAATTCCCTGCAAGCCCAGAGTCCCGCAGCTTTTGCGTAGGCTACACAACGGCTATTTATGACACGTATTTGGCCACACGTCATCCACAGCACGCCAAGCCTTACATCTGCATTAAGCAACCAGCACCATCACGTGATGAAGTGATTAGTGAGTTTGTGAAATTTAGCCAAAGCGATCAACCCGTTTCCGATAAACCAGCAGCAGGCGTTTTCCTAGGCTTCTTGGCAGCACGCTTTCCTTGTGCTAGAAAATAATCCAAGCCATTTAGCCAATTTAATATTTAGACTTTAGGAATACTTGATATGAAAAAAATAATCGCCATCACCGCTGCAACCATAGTAATTGCAGGTTGTTCTAATATGAGCAACACCGAACAACGTACTTTATCTGGTGCTAGCATTGGCGCTGCAGCTGGTGCAATCGGCACAGCTATCTTCCACGGCAACCCAATCTGGGGTGCAGTAGGTGGCGCAGCAGTTGGTGCAGCCTCTGGTTATGTATATGACGCCTACAAAAAAGAACAGGCCTCTGAATACAACTCTGGTTATAGTGCTGGAAAAAATAATCAACCTGCTAAAGCTCCTCAGTAATGCTTAGCATTTTTTAGCTAGATTGATTTCTAGTAGTAGAAAAATAAAAAACCCGGCCTGCATAATGTAAGTCGGGGTTTTTTATTGGAACTTAAGGGAATTAAGAAAGCAGCAACTGGTTAATGCGCTTTACATAAGCAGCAGGATCATTCAATTGTCCACCCTCTGCCAATAGAGCCTGATCAAATAAGACCTGCGTCCATTCATCAAAATGCTGATCATCTGATTTCAGCTTCAAAAGTAAGGGATGTTCTGGGTTGACCTCCAGAATAGGCTTAGTATCCGGCGCTTGCTGGCCGGCTGCCTTGAGCATGCGTAATAAGTTACCAGAGAGCTCATTCTCATCCGAAACTAAGCATGCGGGAGAATCCGTTAATCGGAAAGTAACGCGAACATCTTTCACTTTATCTTCTAAAGTCAACTTCATGCGATCGAGTAAGTCCTTAAAACTCTTTTCTGTTTCTTCGTGCTCTTTTTTCTCTTTTTCATCACTTAAGTTACCGAGATCAAGACCGCCTTTAGCTACCGAAGTCATTTGCTTGCCATCAAACTCGGCAAAGAAAGAAAGCATCCATTCGTCTACTCGATCAGATAGCAATAAAACCTCAACACCTTTTTTGCGGAAGATCTCCAAATGCGGACTATTTTTAGCAGCATTAAAAGTATCGCCAGTGACGTAATAAATCTTGTCCTGACCATCCTTCATACGTGCAAGATACTCCACCAAAGAAACCGTTTGATCTGAAGAATCTGTATGCGTACTAGCAAAACGTAGGAGCTTTAAGATGCGCTCTTGATTTGGCTGATCTTCGCCCATACCCTCTTTGAGTACTTGTCCAAATTGAGTCCAGAAGGTGCGGTACTTTTCTTTTTTAGCCTCATCATCACTGTTAGCCAAATCTTCCAACATACTGAGAACGCGCTTCGTAGAGCTTTCTCGGATGATCTTGACATCACGTGATTCCTGCAAAATTTCACGGGAAACATTCAATGGTAAATCCGTTGAGTCAATCACACCCGCGACAAAGCGTAGATACATCGGCATCAATTGCTCTGCATCATCCATGATAAATACCCGCTTCACATACAACTTAATACCACCACGCTTATTACGATCCCATAAATCAAAAGGTGCACGTACCGGTACATACAGTAACTGCGTAAACTCGCTGCGACCCTC
>JBIISV010000127.1:0-6090 GCA_044340835.1 Polynucleobacter sp. | reverse complement strand
GCATGCTCGATCACAGCATCTAAATGGGGATTATTGATAAAGCCATCTTCTTTGACGTTGGCGATATACATCGCTGGCTTTGCTGTAATTAAGCAGAGCGGCTTTAAGAGCAGATGTTCATCTTCAGTCAGCTTCATGCTACGTACTGGTTGAGCTTGATCAAGATGCGCTTGTACCTTAATTAACACTGCTACTAAGGCAGCTGCCTCCTTGTCATTGCCTGACTTAGCGGCTTTACTGGAGCGTTGGAGCGTTTTTTCAACGGTTGTTAAGTCGGATAAAGCCAGCTCAGTATCAATTACCGCGATATCAGAGATCGGGTCGATTTTTCCGGCTACGTGAATGACGTTGGCATCCTCGAAACAACGCACCACATGGGTAATCGCATCTGTTTCCCGAATATTCGCTAAAAATTGATTTCCCAGGCCTTCGCCTTTAGAGGCTCCAGCCACCAAACCCGCAATATCGACAAATTCAACGGCTGCAGGCAGGATTCGCTCAGGCTTCACAATCTCAGCCAAAGCGGCAAGACGGGGGTCAGGAACCTCAACCACGCCCACATTAGGCTCGATCGTGCAGAAAGGATAATTTTCCGCCGCGATTCCAGCCTTGGTAAGCGCGTTAAAGAGGGTAGATTTGCCGACATTAGGCAGGCCGACGATGCCACATTTCAAAGACATGCCTGTATTGTAAAGGGGCTGGTTTCGATATCATCGAGATATGTCAGAAGTTCACCAAAATACTCCCACAAAATTACCTAAAAATACCTCTCAAGCACGGGCAGTTGATGTTGTAGTCGTGGGCGCAGGCATAGCTGGTAAGGCTTGCGCCTTAGGCCTTGCTCGACTCGGACTGCAAACTATCCAAATTGCCCCCGACTTAGCCCAATCTGCTGCTGCCCCACAAGGCAATGAATGGGGCCAACGGATTTACGCTTTTTCTCCTGGCACCCAAAAATTACTCTCCCATTTGCAAATCTGGGATGCCATCGATCACAGTCGCATGCAGCCAGTTAGAGATATGCGCATTTTTGGCGATCGCGGAGAAAAACAAGATCAACTCCACCTCTCTGCTTTTGAAGCAGGGACACCCCAGTTGGCCTGGATTGGCGAATCGAATCTCATTGAGCACACTTTGGATCAAGCTTCACGCTTTCAAAATAAATTAGAGCGCATCAGCGATACAGTCAATCATTTGCAGGTCGATTCTGATGAAGTCACTCTCCATCTAAAAAATGGCTCTACCTTGCTGGCTAAACTGGTTATCGCTGCTGATGGTGCGAATTCACCTATTCGTGCTGAATTAGGGATTTCCACAAAGGAAGAGAGTTATTCGCAATCTGCCGTGGTTGCTAATTGGATTTGTACTAATGCCCATTTAGAAACTGCCTATCAATGGTTTTTACCGGGTGGCGATATTGTGGCGATGTTGCCATTGCCAAACAAACAAGTCTCTATGGTGTGGTCAACCTCCCCAGAAAATGCTGCTGCACTTTTAAATCAAGATCAAGCAGCCTGGTCGCAGACGTTTTCCACTATGGCGAATGGGGCAATCAAAGATCAGCTTGGAGATCTCACTCTCAATTCAATGCCAGCAACTTTTCCACTCAGAAGAATGAGTGCAAGTCGTTTTATTGGTCCAGATGAAAAACCCAAAGTTGCTCTCATTGGGGATGCTGCCCATGTCATACACCCATTAGCAGGACAGGGTCTGAACTTAGGCTTAAGAGATGTTGCAACACTACTCAATATCTTAGGTAAACGTGAATCTTTCCGTTTACCAAACGATAAAATATTATTGCGTCGTTACGAACGGCAACGCCAAGGTGATGCTAGCGCGGTCCTATGGGTGACAGATAAGCTAAAGAAACTATTTTCAGCAAGTAGTGGCACTGAGAGGCAGCTACGCAACTGGGGATTGGGTATGGTCAATCGCAGCCACTTTATTAAACGGCGTCTTATTGAACGCGCTCTCGGAGATATTGACCTTGAATAAACTTTTTCACACTCTTGCTTTAACTTGCTCCCTGACTCTTTCAAGCGGACTTGTTAGCGCACAATCAGAGCAGCAAATCCGATCTGATCTGCAAAAGAAAATTGGCGCCAACACCAAAATTAAAAGCGTTTCTCTCTCGCCTATCCCAGGTATATATGAAGTACTAGTTGGAAACGACGTGTTTTATACCGATGCCAGCAGTAAATATCTCATCCAAGGAGACGTGATTGAAATTGCTACAGGGAAAAATATTACCGAGCAAAGGCAAGCAGATCTCAATCGGATTAAATGGTCTGAACTCAACCCATCAAATGCTTTAAAAGTGGTACGTGGCAATGGTAGTCGTCAATTAGCCATTTTCTCTGACCCCAATTGTGGTTATTGCAAGCGTTTAGATAAATCTCTACAGCAATTAGATAATGTCACCATCTATACCTACCTCATTCCTATTCTGTCACCTGACTCTGCACAAAAGTCTAAGCAAATTTGGTGTTCCGCGGATCCACAAAAAACGTATATTGATTGGATGATTAATGGCATTACGCCAAGCGGAAAAAGTGACTGCACAACACCACTCGATAAAAACATGGCATTTGCTAAAACTTATGGTGTTACAGGCACCCCCACTATTTTCTTTACAGATGGCAGTCGTTTTCCAGGTGCCGTTCAAATTTCCGACATTGAAAAGAAATTCAGTAGCCTGAAGTAATGGGTCAAGCTGATAAACACCATGAATACCTCTGATCTTCCCACAATCCAATACACCATCTGGTCTGCAGATCTGCATGGTCACCGCTTTCATGTGAAATTACGAATTGAAAATCCACTCTCGAATGGACAGATTCTGCAAATGCCCGCATGGATTCCCGGCAGCTATTTAATTCGAGACTTCAGTAAGCAAATTGAAACGATTGAGGCTTATTCGATAGTAAACCCGAGAAAAGCACTCGTTCTAGACCGTATTGATAATGATCAGTGGCGCTTACCAAAAGTAGCTGGTCCTGTTGAAATTCTGACAACGGTGTATGCCTTTGATTCTTCTGTACGTGCAGCCTACCTAGACACTCAACGTGCTTTTATTAACCCAAGTAGTCTCTGCTTGGCAGTCAAAGGTCAAGAATCCTTGCCCTGTTCGCTCACTTTAATTTCTCCAAAAGCGGCTTCTGCTAGCCACTGGACCGTTCAGACTGGATTGCGTTCAAACAGAGTAGACGTTCAGGGTTTTGGTTCTTATATCGCTAAGAATTATGATGATTTACTCGATCACCCCATAGCAATGGGAGAGTTTCAGATTACCCATTGGAAATCTCATGGTGTGTCACATAGCATGGCTATTCAGGGCTGTATTCACGAGATTGATCTTGAGCGCTTAGCGACAGATCTTCAAGCAATATGCACTAGTACGATTAATTTATTTGAACCTAAAACTAAAAAGGCACCTTTTCAAAATTATCTGTTTTTAGTCAATGCTGTTCTTGCTGGATATGGTGGACTTGAGCATCGCAATAGCACTGCCCTACTTTGCCGTCGTGATCAGATTCCCCAAGTGAACACTCCTCTAGATGAAACAAGTTATCGCGAATTTCTAGGGCTCTGTAGTCATGAATACTTTCATGCTTGGCTGGTAAAACGTATTCAGCCAAAAGTATTCCAACCCTATCAACTCGATCGCAGAAACCATACTCGCTTGCTTTGGTTATTTGAGGGCTTTACAAGCTACTATGATGACTTGCAGTTGTTCCGTAGCAAACGCATTGATCTCAAAACCTACCTCAAACTCGTTGCTAATAATTGGAATGGTATTTTGCGTGGGCCTGGGCGATTAAAGCAAAGCTTAGCGGATAGCTCTTTTGATGCTTGGACCAAGTACTACCAAGCAGATGAGAATACGCCGAATGCGGTAGTCAGTTATTACGGTAAGGGGGCATTACTCGCTTTAGGCTTAGATCTCAAGATTCGTGCATTCACAAGCAATCGTCAATCCTTAGATGATTTAATGCGTCTCATCTGGCAAATCCATGGAGTCACTCTAAATGGCATTACTGAAGATGGCTTAGATGAATTAATCCTTAAACTGCTTGGTAAGAAGTTCACTAAAACTTGGAATGAATTGAAGTCTCGCTATATTTTTGGCGTGGAAGATATTCCCATTCAAAAATGGATGCATTCCAAGGTGGTTGTACTTAAACAAAAAACTCAGCCTAAGCTTGAGCAAATTAAGTTGCAATTTGGTTTACGCCATAGCGATAGTAATGGCTGGCTAAAGGTAACGCATGTTCTAGACGGTGGCGCTGCACAATTGGCAGGACTAGCCGCTGGAGATCTACTGGCTAGCATCAATGGCGAACGTATTACTGCCGCTCGTTGGGATAAAGTTTTATCTAGCCTGATCCCTGGACAGATCATTCAGATTTGCTTTTACCGAGATGACCTCGAGCATGAGTCCATGACCGTTCTTGAGGAAGATCAAATTCCAACTCAATACACCCTCACTCCAGCTGAGTAATGCATTCGTTTTCTGCCGCTGATATTCCTCAAGATTGGCGCGATCTACTGGGAGATTATTTTGAGTCTCCTGAGTGGTTAACACTACAGACGAATCTCAGGACTGAACTTAATCAAGTGGCTGAGAAGGTATGTCCTGAACCCCAGTATTTTTTTAAAGCACTCACACTGACGCCTCTATCTAAAGTCAAAGTCGTTATCTTGGGTCAGGATCCCTATCATTCTCCGGGACTTGCCCAAGGGATTGCTTTTTCGATTCCTGGCGATATTCCGACCAACTCCCGCACATTTCCCAGCTCACTGCGTAATATCAGCAAAGCACTGGCGCTAGAGGGCTTTGGCACCCTTCCCAATGGAGATCTTCACAACTGGGCTGAGCAAGGTGTACTCCTTCTCAATACCGCTCTGAGCGTTAGATTAGGGGATGCCGGCAGTCATGCCAACCTAGGCTGGAAATCCCTCATTGATGGACTGATAAGTGCCTTAGCGCAGCAAAAGCCACATCTTGTTTGGATCCTGTGGGGTGGTCATGCCCAATCCAAGCTAGCTCTTATTGGGCCAGCCCCAGATCGGTTGATTCTGCAATCCTCCCACCCCTCTGGATTGGGGGTTTATAAAACAGATCGACCCTTTCTAGAGCCAGGTGCAAAGGCAAGTTGTGGGCACTTTACCAAGGCCAATGAGTGGTTACTGAGCCTGGGTCTAGAGCCGATTATCTGGGTAGATAGAAACAATCCAAACAGCTTGGACTTGTTTTCTGCAGGAGATTGACCTTTACATTACATGTAACAAATAAGTAGGTTAAAATGTTACATGTAACTTAAATAAAGAGTTTAAAAATGCCTTCAAATACCGCACTCAGAGTCCAAAAACACCGGCTTGCCTTAAGGGATGCTGGGTTACGGCCTATTCAAATATGGGTTCCAAATACTCAAGCCCCAGGGTTTTTTGAAGAATGTCGTCGTCAATCAGCTCTGGTAGCCGCTGCCGATCGAGCAGACAATGAGCTGATGTCTTTTCTAGATGACTCATTAGCTGATTTGGATGAAGCTTGAAGCGTGGCAAGGTAGTAACAGTTGCTATGCAGGGTGACTTTGGAAAGCCGAGACCAGCCTTAGTGCTTCAATCAGACGTATTTAGCGATATTCATGCAACGGTAACGGTTGCCTTGATTTCAAGTGAAATTGTGCAAGCACCAATCTTCCGACTTGACATTGAGCCCAATGAAGCTAATGGGCTAACCCGACCATCCCAAGTTCAAATCGATAAGATCATGTCAATTCGAAGTGAAAAAATTGGATCTGTGATTGGCGAGCTCAATGACGTAATGATGGTGCGAGTCAATAGGGCAATAGCACTTTGGCTAGGCTTGGCCTAAGGTGACCTTTTGGAAAGTACTGCATAAATCGTCCCTGCCAGACAAGAGGCCACTATAGCGCTGAGCCATTCCAACATCTGACCCGACTGGAATACACCTGCAAATTGCCCTGCATAGGAGCTAGCGAGGGCTGCTAAAAAGCCTATTAATGCAGCCATGAGGAATTTCTGAGCTCTGGGCTTGGATTTGCGCTGTCCTGGGTAAAAAATCCA
>JBIISV010000018.1:0-20237 GCA_044340835.1 Polynucleobacter sp. | reverse complement strand
GTCCTAAACGGATTCCTGTTTTGCCAGAAGTACCCACCATGATCGAGGCTGGTGTCAAAGGCTATGAAATGGAATCTTGGTTTGCTGTAGTTGCACCTGCAGCTGTGCCGCGCGACATCATTGAATACTTAAGTAAAGAGCTTGGTCTAATTTTAAGAAGCCCCGACTTTATTTCAAAAGTAAAAGCGCAGGGTGGTGAGGTTCTTCAATTAAACGCGGCTCAACTCACTGACTTCACAAAGACAGAAACGGTACGTTGGGAAAAAATGATCAAAGCTACTGGTGCTAAACTCGACTAACAATTCACTGAAAGAAAAAAATGACACAACTCACTCCCTTTAAAGAAGACTTAAGAGGCTTTGTTGAAAGATTAAGAGAGTCTGGTGAATTAATCGATTTGCATCAAGCGGTTGATATTCGTCATATCGCAACATTAGTAGATCAATCTGATAAGGCCATCTTATTTCACAATGTCATTGGTTACGACATACCAGTTCTGTCTGGCATTGTTCGAACACAAAAGAGAGCAGTGATGTCTGTTGGATGCGAGTCATTTAGGCAGATTGAGGATAAGCTTCAGCACGGGATTGATAATCCGATAGGGGCAACCCGAGTGAGCACCTCCACTACGGAAGAAATTATTTGGCAAGGTGATGAGGTGGATTTATTCAAACTGCCAATCCCGCTGAGTTCAATTTATGATGGCGGTCCCATGATCACTGCTGGCGTAGTGATGGCCAAGGACCCTGAGTACGGTG
The DNA here is from genome assembly GCA_044340835.1 of Polynucleobacter sp. Lineage (GTDB taxonomy): Bacteria > Pseudomonadota > Gammaproteobacteria > Burkholderiales > Burkholderiaceae > Polynucleobacter. The sequence goes on along the minus strand of JBIISV010000018.1, from coordinate 19,479 downwards.
TTAATACAGGCGTATACCGCTTCATAGTCAAAGAAAAAAATCTGACAGGGATTGATATTGTCACGCCGAATAATATGCGGATGTTCGCTCAACGTGCTTTTGAAGCTGGTCGCCCTTGCCCAATCTCTATTTCAATTGGTACACATCCGATGGAAGTTTTGGGGGCAGGCTTTAGAGCTCCGATTGGTGTTGATGAAATGGGTATCGCTGGCGGTATTCGTGGATCATCTGTCGCCTTGGGGCAGTGCAAGACAATTGATATGCCCTACATAGCAGATAGCGAAATTGTTTTAGAGGGAGAAATATTACCAATCGGTTGGACTCAACCCGAGGGACGTTTTGGGGAATTTACGGGTCTCATGGGCGGCCTTCATTGGAACCCTAATGTTCGAATTAAAGCGATTATGATGCGTAAAAATCCCATGTTTTATTATTTGCACATGCCATGGGAAAACACCTGGTTAGCAGCGCCAACGCGCTACCAAGCAATTCGGCGCGCTTTAAAAACTGCTGGCATCCAAGTCAAAGATATTAATGTTACTTTGGGTGGTCGCGCTTTTTGGCATGCAGTAATCTCGATTAAAAAACAAGCTGGCGAAGGTAAAAATGCGCTTCTTGCAGCTTTGTCCGTTATGGACCTAAAACATATTGTGGTGGTTGATGATGATATTGATGTATTCAATCCTGTAGATGTTGAATGGGCAATAGCAACTCGTGTCCAAGGGGATAAAGATATTATGATTATTCCTGGCGCACGAGCAAAGCCCTTAGACCCTAGCTTGTACATTACTCCGGGTCAAGTGCCAATCGGCGCTAAGGTTGGAGTGGATGCGACAATTGGCGAAGGAATTCCTAAAGAGCGTTTTGAACGTATCTCATACGCCTACGCTGATAGCGCGAAGATCGCCGAATATTGTGCAGGCAAGGCGGATCCTGAGCTTGCTTCTGAAAAAAATACTAGTGAAGAATTGACAAAACAAATATTAGCTTTAATTGAAGTTAGCCCCGTTTATTACTCGGAGATCGCTGAGAAGTTTTCTCATTACAGTTTTGCAACAGTTGCAAAGACTTTCGGTGAACTGCATGAAAAAGGCATCCTATGGCAAGATCCACGCGGCAGAATGTGTTTGAAAAATTCCAAGTTTGCTGCCAAGCAACCAGGATAAGTATTCTCAAGCTGGTTTAGCATTTTTGACGCGTTAGATTTTATAAAGAAGATTTTCATATGCAATTTGATTGGAATAATCCATATCCGACTATTCGGATGCCGGTCATGGGTAGAAACATTGTTTCCACTTCACACCCTTACGCTGCGCAAGCTGGCTTAAAAGTTTTACAGGCTGGCGGTAATGCTATTGACGCAGCAATTGCGGCCGCTGCCGCTTTGATGGTCGTTGAGCCAGTTTCCAATGGTTTAGGTAGCGATTGCTTTGCAATTGTCTGGGATGGAAAAAAACTACATGGATTAAATGCCTCAGGTGTTGCTCCACAAGCATGGAGTCCACAGTTTTATGAAAATAAATATGGTGTAGATGGAAATGGAATAGCTAACCGACCAAAGCGCGGTTGGGACGTTGTTACTGTTCCAGGTGCTATTGCTGGATGGGATGCGTTGTTACAACAGTTTGGCTCTAAGCCCTTAGGCGAGCTATTAGAGCCTGCAATTGAAATTGCTGAAAAGGGATATGCCTTGCCACCCATTTTGGCTCATAAATGGGCTGCAGGTGTAGATGAATTAAAAGATCAACCTGGTTTTGCCAATACCTTTATGCCTGGGGGAAGAGCTCCTTCGACAGGCGAGCAGTTTAAGTTCTTGGGCGCGGCAAAAACACTGCGCCAACTTGCTAAAAATGGACTAAAGGATTTTTATACAGGTGAGATAGCCTCTGCAATAGTGGCTTATTCACAAGCACATGGCGGCAGCATGACCCATGAGGACCTTCACTCCTATCGGCCAGAATGGGTTGGAACCATTTCCCAAAAGGTTCTAGGTAGAGATGGAAAAACATATCAAGTTCATGAAATTCCTCCCAATGGTCAGGGTATTGGCGCTTTAATTGCTTTAGGTATCTTGGAAAATTTTGATTTGGCAAGCTTGCCTGTTGATAGCGTGGCTAGTCAGCATTTGCAGATTGAAGCCATGAAATTAGCCTTTGCGGATGTTTATCAATATGTAGCAGATGCTCGCTCCATGGAGGTAACTCCCGCACAAATGCTTGACCCTCATTACTTAGCTGCTCGTGCAAAGTTAATTGATTTAAAAAAATCTACCCATTTTTCACATGGCATGCCTCAATCAGGGGGAACTGTTTATCTCTCAGTTGCTGATGCGCAGGGTCGAATGGTTTCATTTATCCAAAGTAACTATATGGGCTTCGGCTCTGGGGTCGTTGTCCCTGAGTGGGGCATTAGCATGCAAAACCGAGGTTTTGGATTTTCGATGAACCCCCATTCCAGAAATGTTGTTGCTGGTGGTAAAAGACCTTTTCACACAATTATTCCAGCATTTTTAATGCGGGAAGAAAATGGTATACAGATTCCTCAGATGAGTTTTGGCGTTATGGGTGGCGATATGCAACCTCAAGGTCATATTCAAACGGTTTTGCGGATGCTCAAGTATGGCCAGCAACCACAGACAGCTTGTGATGCCCCAAGATGGAAGGTAAACCACGACTTTACTTTAGATGTAGAACACAATTTAAGCCCTCAGACCATTGAAGGCCTGCAGAAACAAGGTCATGTCTTGAAGAAAATTGATGACCCTTATATGGATTTTGGTTCAGGTCAATTTATATGGCGGCTATCAGATCAAATTTCTGACGGATATGTTGCAGCAAGCGACTCTCGAAGAGATGGGCTTGCTGCTGCATATTAAGCATGTCACTGAATCAGAAAACTTAGTCTGATCTTTGGAGTCTACCCTCTTTAACAAGCTTAGCCCATCGTTGGACATCATTGAGATACCATTTTTCGAATTCGGCTGAAGGGCCCGGCAACGGTGTAGCTGCAACTGCATCGAGCCTCTCTCTTACTGGTTCAGATTTCAAAGCCTGTAATACTGCTTGCTCGAGCTTTTTGAGTGCATCATCTGGAACACCTGCTGGAGCAAAAAAGCCAAACCAAGTACCGAACTCAAAACCAGGATAGCCCTGCTCAGCAAATGTGGGGACATTCGGCAATAATTTTGAGCGCTTACTAGAAGTAATTGCTATTGCTCGGACCATGCCTCCCTTAGCTTGCGGAAGTGATGAGCCCATCACATCAGTGAGGACAGTAATACGTCCAGCAACTAAATCTGGATAGACTGCACCACTACCTTTATAGGGAACGTGCGTCATATCAATTCCACTGGCGGATTTAAAAAGCTCGCCAACTAAATGACTGCCTGTATTGTTGCCAGAAGATCCAAAGCTTGCTTGGACTCGATTTGCTTTTACAGCACTGACAAATTCAGATAGATTTTTATAGGGCGAATCATTTGATACCAACATCAGACTAGGAATAGAAGCAACACCAGCAATCGCTTTTAGATCTTTTGTCGGATCAAAATTCAGTTTTGCAAGACTTGGGCCAGTAGATAGACTGACAGATGCAAATAAAAATGTATACCCATCTGGTTTGACCAATTTAGCGATATATTCAGCGCCTATATTACCTCCGGCACCAGGCTTTAGCTCAGGTATCACTGTTTGGCCAAGCACCTTACCCATTTCATCGGCAATCACGCGTCCAAGAACATCTGCTGAACCACCTGCAGCATAAGGAATGATCATGACCAATGGTCGATTTGGAAAATTTTGTGCGGTTGCGATGCTACTAAATAAAGCGATCAGGCCATAAAAAATAATGGACAATCCCTTAGGGCGATAAGATCTTGGCATGAAGTGCTTTCAGTTAAAAGGTATCGGTTAATAATGAATGATGCGTAATGTGAATAAATTACCATTTTTTTGGAAAAAAAGCACGTCCTCTTTTCCCTTAAGTTAGTTATATCTCGCTATACAGGGATATTACTAATAGAGTCTAGGGTAAGCGGGAAGAGCGATAGGGAGCCTAGACATTATGTGGCAAATAAATCCCGATTGATAATAAGGTCTTCAGAATCGTAATCTGGATTCTGGTTCACGGAATTTGAGATGGTATTGATTCTGACCTCCTCAATTTGAGGAAGTGTAAGGCTAGTTTTAGACACAATACGCAAGACGCAGTTGCCAAGATCCACGATAAACTCAGAATTTTGAATGGATTGTGGCGTTGCAATATGAAGAAGTTGGTGAAGTAAGCTTGCTGTATCTTGTGGGTCAGGGCTTGCTATGACTATCTCTTGAAGGTGATTTTTTGCATTGGGATGCTTTGTTACTGCGTCAAACCAGAGATATTCTGGAGTGAGATGCTGGCAGAAATAGATTCTTAGGCCAGCAATTGGTTGAACAGAAAACCGCACCGTTTTAAAAAGAGCAGTGTGAATCTGTTCATTCACTTGGGCGGGGCGAGAGAGATCTTGGATCGGATTAGGCTTAAAACCCGCTTGCTGTAAATGTTTAAAGCATTGCTCAGCATCATCAGTTTTAAAAACCAGGGCATCTAAGCCAATTTCTAATTCAGCGATTTCCTTACGCTCAGGTGTTGTGCCGTATTCCCAGCCCAACACCTCCAAATACGTGCTATCAAGCATACATAATTGATTAGAAGATCCTAAATTATGTTTTGATAATGGTGTAAGGTTAAAACCCAAGCCTGCCAACCGATCACTGATCGATAAAATTTGATCCCGCGCCATCAGAACCAGATGATCGAATTGGTAGGTCATAAAAATGACTAGATAGCTCTATGGGTGAAGCTCTGCGATGAGCTCGATCTCAACACAAGACCCCAGGGGAATTTGAGCTACTCCAAAAGCACTTCTTGCGTGTTTTCCAGGCTCACCAAATACCTCAAAGAGTAATTCAGAGCAGCCATTAATCACGAGATGCTGCTCAGTAAATTCAGCTGTCGAGTTTACTAAGCCCATTACTTTCACAATCCTTTTGACTCGATCGAGGGACCCTGCATACTCCTGCAAGGTGGCTAAAAGATCAATCGTAATTGCTCTGGCAGCCAGTTTTCCAGTAGCAGTGTCCATATCAAGACCCAGTTTTCCAACCCAGGGCTTGCCATGCTGTTTAGCAATGTGTCCCGATAAAAAAACAGTTGAACCAATCCCAGCAGCCATTACATAGGCCGCAGCTGGCGGACTTGCTGGTGGGAGTTCGATACCTAAATTGTGTAAACGTTGGGCAATAGTCTGTACAGGAGTTGACATAGGGTTAGCTCTGAAAATAAATGTGTATAAAAGTATAAAGAGGGATTTAAATAGCTGGCCAGATGATGGCACTTACATAGAATATAATAAGAGAAAGCTTAAGTAAACTGTTATTCAAGAGAAATCTTACTGCTTACTTCTAAGGCCCACCAAAAAATCTAAATTGAATAAAGTGAGTTGCTGATGAATCACCCAAAGCGTTTAATTATTGGCATCAGCGGTGCCTCAGGGATTATTTATGGCGTGCGGATCCTACAAGCCTTGCATGGTTCTGAAATTGAGACTCATCTAGTGATGTCTGATTCAGCAAAATTGACACTTTCTTCAGAGATGGATTTGACAATCAAAGATGTTGAGAGCTTGGCAAGTGTAGTTCATAACAATAAGAACGTAGGTGCAACCATTGCATCTGGATCATTTAAAACTCTTGGCATGGTGATTGCTCCGTGCTCAATTCGCTCCTTGTCCGAAGTTGCATGGGGTACGACAACTAGCTTATTATCTCGGGCGGCGGATGTAGTCTTGAAAGAAAGACGTCGCTTAGTCCTAATGGTGCGAGAGACCCCCCTTCATTTGGGTCATCTGAAATCTATGACACAAGCAACTGAAAATGGCGCAGTGATCATGCCTCCAGTTCCCATGTTTTATTCCAAGCCTAAGACCCTAGATGATGTTGTTAATCATACAACTGGACGCTGCTTAGATTTATTCGATATTGATACTGATTTAGTAGAACGCTGGGCTGGCATGGGTAAGAAGACTCCAGAAAATACATAAGCATTAAGGACTATATGCAGACCTCAAACACACTTTTTGTTTACTATAAAATTCCAGTTCAGCAGCATCAACAAACTTTGCTACTGCTTCACAATCTAGTTCGAACCTTAAAGGCTTTGTATGCAGGTTTAGAAATAGAAATCATGCAGCGGCCTGAAGTATCTGGCGATCAAATTGAGACTTGGATGGAGGTTTATCGCTACCCCACTGGCATTACTCCAGAAATGATGGAAAAAATTACTGCACATGCACAAGAAAGTGGCCTACCTTTAGCAAGAAAGGCTGAGATCTTTATACCTCTAGCTTAAATCTAAAGCTGAAGAATTCACAAGAAATATTGGCAAAGAATATTGTGCCAACTATAAATCGGAGGTTAGCTGATCCGCCTCTTGGGATGTCCAAAGAAAAACCGCCCAAGGGCGGCTTTTTCTTGACTCGATTGCTTTCATTAGTTTTGCGGACACCCATTGGCTAATGGTTTGCCAGAAATGCGATCTTTCACCCAGGCTAAATAAAATGGCTTAGATGATCCGGGAGTCGTAAAGTGAGATTGTTCTCCAGGCAACTGCATTCTTCCCACATTACCACCCAATTTGCAGGCTTGATCTTGATAAAGCTTGTGCATCATCGGTGGAACAGCGGTGTCCTTCGATCCAAAGTAGATCTGAATAGGTGCAACAGGTTTTACTACTGGAACACCACCCTTTTGCATGGCCTGCGCCCATGCGACTGTATTAGTAGGGACTTGCTTTAATAATGTTGCGTAACTTGAGCCATAGTTGAAGTTAAAGGTATCACTAGCAGTATGCATACATTTATTACTGTAAATCTCATTAGTAATTTTTACCCCCTCATCAGTAAAGATATCAGCTAACTTCAGATTAGGGAAAGCAGCTTGAGTTCCCCAGTAATACATCGTTGCATGGGTAAAATTAAAGACGTTATCTAAAAACATCTTTTGTAATCCTTGCAAGTATTTATCTGCAGTAGCTTGATCCAGCTTACCTGCTGGCGCAAGTATCGAAATATCTTGTGGTGCTAAGGCGACAAAGCCAATAATATCCAGATTATCTGCTGCTGTACCTGTTTGTTTAATATATTCAGGCATACCGGCTAAAGCAATGGTTGCTCCTCCACCCTGAGACCAACCATAAACGACTGTTTTTTTGTTAGCGCCCGTTTCTTTCATCGAAACTGCGGCACGGGCAGCATTTAGGGTATCCATACCGTTGGTCGCTGAAACACTATATTGATGTCTACCACCGCCACCTAGACCTTGATAATCAGTGGCTACAAGTACATATCCCTCTTTAATGAATTCTTCTACCGCAGGAATTCCATAATCTGTCCAAGAATTTCCACCCACTAAGAAATACTCATTCAAAGGTACTGCTGGATCAAGAATTTGGGATGGGCCGCAGTTTTGAGCTGAACCAGTTGTACCATGTGCCCAGCTCATGACAGGGCGACCGCCAACTGGTGCAGGTCCTACTGGCGCTACCACCAAACCTGTTGAGATAGTTTTGCGACCTGAAACATCAGAAGAGATATAAGCAATTCTCCAAGCCTGAGCGCCCTTAACGGAAGTGGTAATTTTTTCCTGCTTTATGACTTGCCCCAATTTACCCTCAGGAGTCATCTTCATGACGGCCGCATAAAATGGAGGCACAGGTGGATCGGCATACACTACTGACGCATTAAAACCCAGCAAGAATGCAAACACTAAAGTGGGTAGTATTTTTTTCATAGGATAGGTAAGTAAGTTGATCTTCAAAAACTATATCAGATGGTGATGAAATTTACTTTTATGGCGGGAATGAGCAAAAAAAACCAACCCGAAGATTGGTGTTTATAAGTTCTGCTAGGCCAAACTAGTTTCGCCATAACACTTTACTATTTTGTGCGGCATGGCTGTTTACTTTTTTGGCTTTTTGGCGTAACGCAGATAAGGCAATTGAATATCGGCATATGGAAAACAAATTGATTTAAGTGGTAAAAAGTTAAACTAAAATCACTATTGCGATGCATTAATTAAACTAGGAGAAGCCTAAATGAGTCTCATTGATAATCTTGAGTGGCGCTATGCAACAAAAAAGATGGATCCTACCAAATCGGTACCCCCAGAAAAGGTGGATAAAATCCTTGAAGCCATCCGATTAACCGCTAGCTCAAGCGGCTTACAGCCCTATGAAATATTGGTTATAACCAATAAAGACATCCGTGCAAAAATTAAACCTATAGCCAATAATCAATCACAAATCACAGATTGCTCACACTTACTCATATTTGCAGCTTGGGATAGCTACACTGCAGATCGTATCAATGCAGTATTTGATCTAACCAATGAGGTTCGCAATGTAGTACTTGCAGATCGAGAGGTTTATCGCAAAAAGCTTCTAGAAAGTTATCCGGCAAAGGGTGCAGAGGTCAATTTTATTCACACTGCAAAACAAGCCTACATAGGCTTGGGTACCGCATTAATAGCAGCCGCTGAGGAAGGTGTAGATTGCACCCCTATGGAGGGCTTTGATCCAGTCGCTTTAGATGAGCTGCTCAATTTAAAAGAACAATCTCTACGTAGCGTTCTGCTTCTTCCCCTTGGATACAGGAAGGCTGATGAAGATTGGCTGATAAGCCTGAAAAAGGTTAGGAGAGCTAAAGAAAACTTCGTGCACTGGATCAAGTAAATATATTGCTAACAATAAAAATATTGAACTGATGAGTTTATTGGGGTTTGATACCCGATAACTTAACCGCCTCGCTATAGCGCACCATTTCGGCCTCTATAAATTTACGTGTTTCTTCTGGAGACCGCCCATCTGGCAAGTAACCACCTTTTAGAAGATAGTCCCTCACTTGTGGCGTTTGCAAGGCCTTAGTGATTTCATTATTTAGTTTATTGGTAACTGCAGATGGGGCACCACTTGGTAAGAGCCAGAGAAACCACCCCCCATTAATTTCATAATTACTGAGGACTGATTCACTAAGGGTAGGTACATCTGGAAGTTCAGACCATCTTTTGCTACCAGTAAATGCAATAGCTCTTAATCGCTTATCCTTTACAAGGGGGAGGGCTACCGTGGGCGGGGTCAGAACTACTTGCACATCCCCAGCAATTGCAGCATTCATTGACTCAGATATCCCCTTATATGGAATATGCAATAGCTTGATATCAGCCTTTGCAAATAAAAGCTCGGCTGCCAAATGTGTAGTGTTTCCAATGCCTGCTGATCCATAGGATAAGCCATCACTCTTTTCTTTTGCAGCACTCAATAGTTGCCGAATATTTTTAATTGGGCTATTTTCTCCAACTAATACCAAATAGCCTGTACCAGTTGCAATATTGGTGATCGGGGTATAGTCCTTAGGAAAACGAACCCGAAGGTCTTTATATATAAATTCGTTGGTTGCTATTGATGGGGATGTATGCAAAATTGTGTAGCCATCTGGATTGGATTTAGCCACCATCTCAGACCCTAAAATACCATTTGCTCCAGGTTTATTTTCTACAACAATTGTCTGCCCCATCTGCGCTTCTAGCTGTCTAGCAAGCATTCGAGCAACGGCATCAGTAGTACCACCAGGCGTAAATGGGACAATCAGCTTAATTGGGCGATTTGGGTATTCTTGCGCAATCGCAATTTTGAAAAATCCAATAGAAAGAATAAATAAGCAGCCATAAAAAAATGGCTTGATGAATTTAGTAGATCCCATATTTAGACCGATTCCAGGCGAGGTGCCTTAGCATCAGTAATAAAGCTCCAACCGTTTGCCTCTAATTTATGAATCATTTCTATGCCATATTTCTCTTCGATCATTTTGGCCGTTTGTGGCATCCTTCCTACATCATCAAATTCATCGGGATTACCTTGAATAATCACCATCAATCTTGCCTCTTTATCAGATATGTTGATAAATTGACGTGCCACCATAGGTGGTACTGCTATAAGATCGTACGGCTTTAAGAAAACGGAGTTCTCGCCTTCATCACCCCACTTTATTTCCCATTCCCCATCAAGCGCAATAAATGTTTCATGGGTTTTCCAGTGAATATGAAGTGCAGGGCCATTTTTTGGCGGGCAAGTTACGATTCCCAGACGAAACACGCCGGCATCCCCCCCGACAACTGCTGGTTTTGGGGAAAGTTGCCCACCAAGATCAGCTGGAGACATGACGTTAAATGTAGTTTTTGCTGTCATGATTTCAAATACTTCCATGGGGATACCAATTTTTTCTGCATGCTTTGCTTTGGTAGAAACCAAATTTTCGAAGCGAGCAATCCTGGACTCCATTACTTCTGGACTAATTTTTTTAGTGGGAATTGTCATGATTTTCCTTTAAATATACAGCGCATATTAGGACGACATTTCTGTTAGCTTACCTCAATAAATCGTAAAGTCATACTAAATTAAAGTATTTACCTAAATAGTTATATTAATTACCAATATGACCTGTTTTCTACACTCAGGGATGTTTCTGAAATTTACTTCAATCAGCCTCTGAGCCATCAAAAACTCTATAAAGCTAAATTAACTAACAATACCTTCAATTTTTAGAGCGGTCTAACTAGAATCTAAATCATCGCTCAAGGGTGATACAAGGAAAGTGGCGGGAAGGCATTCTCATCGCAAATCACATCAATAACTGTTGTTGTTTTAGAAGCCTTTGCCAACTCTAAAGCTGGACCTAATTCTTCAGGCTTGGTGACGGTGACACCTTGGCATCCACATGCCCTAGCAATTGCTGCATGGTCGACTGGCGCAAAATGGACTGCACTTGTATGTAGTCCATACTTGATATTCTCAGCGTGCTTCTGAAAACCCAGAATCCCATTATTTAAAATAATCAGGACTACCTTTAAATTCATACGAATCGCTGTTTCTTGCTCAGACCAGACGTGGGCAAAGCCTCCATCACCAACTACGCAATAGACATCCGCAGTAGGCTTAGCGACTTTTGCTCCAAGAGCCATCGGAAAACCCCAACCAATACCAGCCAATCCGCGAGGAGCTAAAAAGCGCATCCCCGCAAACTGCGAAGTTAAATAGTTTGCACTCCAAACGGAAGCATAGCTTGCGTCTGAGATCACAATGCTATTTGGCGTTAATACTTGATTTAATTCCTCCATCACTCTTTCTGGACGCAAAGGAATCAAATTAGAATTGCGAATTGGTTCAGACTGCTTGAGATAGGCTTGACGCCCTTCTTGAATTTTTTTCTCCAAATCCTTGCGTAACATTTTTCGTTGATCGAGATTAAGCGATAATAATTCTTCAGTGAGCGCTAGGATAGTTTCACGTGCATCACCAACCAGTCGAGTAGCCTCGTAATTTCTTCCTACCTCGTTCCCATTAGAATCAATATGAATGTATTTTGCTGTAGGTGGATAAAGCTTCCACGAATCTGTACCATTTTGATTTGTCCGAGTCCCAATCAATACAATGACATCAGCGTTGGAAACTATTTCCTTCTGAAAATGGGTATTTCCATTCGGGCCCATAAAGTAACCAATGACACCAACAGACAAAGGATGTTGCTCGTCCACTGATCCCTTCCCCATCACGGTTGTTGCAATCGCAAGATTGGCTTTCTCCTGCAACTGTGCAAGTGCCTCTTGTGCACCTGATAAATGAATTCCTCCGCCTACAATGATCAAAGGATTTTTAGCTTTGGCTATCAAATCAGCAGCCTTTTTCAAATCACTTCTTAATGGTACCGTGCGATCTAAAGGGAAATATCCAAGCATATTCAAGCGTTTTGATTTTGGAGCTACCTCCAATAACAAATCTGCTGGCAACATTAATGCTACAGGTCCAGGCACACCAGAACATGCTGCGACAAAAGCCTGATCAATATAATCTTCTACTCGACTTGCTTCGGTGACTCGTCGAACCCACTTAGTACATGAGGCAAAAAGTGCAATGTGATCAAACTCTTGAAAAGCATTACGATCCGTTTCAGACCGGTTAACGTCCTGCACTAGAGCAATTAAGGGAACTGATGCCTTCAAGGCTTCAGCTAGAGGGGCTACTAGCAAAGTAGCGGCAGGACCATTTTGAGCCGTCACAATTCCAGGCAGATTAGAAATGCGAGCATACCCGTCAGCCATATAACCACCAGCATTTTCAGAGCGATAGGCAATCTGCTTTAAACCCATCTGCTCACAGGCCAAATGGAGCATCGATGGCAAACTCTGCCCAAATAGATGTTTGACACCATGACGCTGCAAACACTCAGCTACAAGATGGGCAACAGTCCCAGAAAATTTCAAACCTGGAGCCAATAGTGCTGGGTTAACTTGTTGATCACTCATTTAGCATTCTTCCAATCGGAAATTAAAAACTCATTAGATACTGGCAATATGAGACTTCTGCGGGGCCCAATTAATTCTCGTGCCTTATGTCCCTCCCCTTGTAGATCTTCAGCAAACAGAATATCTCCGGGTCCAAAAATACGATATGAGCCGTCACCAACTGAAATTTCTACTGCGCCAAAAAGCGTAATCACAAATTGTTTTCGGGGTGGGCAGTGAAAATCCTCATTACCATCTAAAGGATTTTCTCGAAATACAACTCCCTCCACAGGGACCAACTGAGATTTCAATGAAAATAGTGAGCCAAGCCTAAATTCGCTCATTTTTAAATGAATATCTTCAAAATGAGAGCGCTGGTCTGATCCAGCAAAAACACGCACTATTTTTGTTGTAGTCATGCTAATTTCCATTCTTTCTTTTAGTGTTTTTACTGACTAAATCTAATCCACCTTAACGTTGGCTTTTTGAACTACTTTCGCCCATTTACTAGCTTCTGACTTAATATAATTGGCAAATTGAGCTGGGCTACCTCCATAAATCCGAATGCCTTGATCTTCAAATATTTTTCTTACTTCCGGATCAGACAACATTGAGTTAATTTCATTATTTAGTAGAGTAATCACACCTATCGGTGTTTGAATTGGTGCAACAAGTCCGTACCAGCTAGTTGATTCAAAATTGGGAAATGTTTCTGCAAAAGTTGGAACATCAGGAAGCACACTAGATCGTACCGATCCAGCAACGCCAAGCCCGATCAATTTTCCTGTTTTCACATGCTCCATTACTGACGGCATACTTACAAACATCAGTGGCACCTGCCCCCCAATAATGTCTGTAACAGCGCCGGCTGCCCCTTTATAAGGGATATGCACGATATCAATACCTGCTTGAGTTTTAAATAATTCAGCAGTAAGATGGGCTGTTGAGCCGGATCCGGGCGAAGCATAATTTAGCATCCCTGGATTGGCGCGCGCATATTGAATTAACTCTGCAAGCGTTTTAAATGGGGCACTTGGATTAGCAACGAGCACATTTGGCACTCCACCAACCAAAATAATTGGCGCAAAATCTTTTTGTGCATCGTAGGACATTTTGGAATAAATGCTTTGATTTACTGCAAGTTGAGCAGATGCACCAAAAAATAAAGTATAACCATCTGGCGAGGCTTTTGCCACTTGTGAAGCTGCGAGCATACCGCCTGCACCAGGCTTATTCTCAATCACTACACTTTGACCCCATTTCTTAAAAATACGCTGCCCAATAGTACGAGCCATGAGATCTGTTGCACCGCCAGGTGGGAATGGGACATACAAGGTAATTTGGCGATTGGGATATGGCTTTGCATTTGATTGTGCATAAACGATGCTATTCCCTAAGAAGATAAAAGCGCTAGCTAGCAAGAAAATATTTAAGTATTTATGAATTGATAATTTGGGCATGAATATATTTATCCTAGATAAGATTACTTTCCACGTTTACCAGCAAACTACTTACAACCAAGGTTTGCAAACTTATAAATAGCCTAAATCGCCCACCTTATCAGCTCATCGTATTCCAGATAAACCATTATTGGGGAAAACTGTGTAAATCTCAAGCCTGATGGCTATTGGATTACCCTTATTCATTGGTTTTCAAAACCAAAGGATTTCTGGAGTAAATATCTAACACCTCTTTACTCCAAAGTACTTTTTGAATGATTTTCCCAATCTGTTGCATAGGATGCAATGCGCCAAATCTAAAAGAACGCTAGAGGCACCTACCCTATCGACGTAATGAGACTGCTAACTATCAGGCACCAAGACTAATTTACCCATCAGCGCACCAGACTCCATATATTCGTGGGCTAAACGTGCCTCTGATAATTTGAAAATAGTTGGGGCTACTGCTTGCATTTGACCTCCTGCAAGAAGATCCATAGCCCTCGTTAGCAATCCTCGACGCAATTTGGGGTTATTGTCTAAAGTATGTATTGAATAAACACGAACCCCAAGACTTTTACCTAAACGTTTTCTTAATTCAGTGTAAATATTATCGCTTGGTATTCCACCTAAAACTCCGAACGACAGTAAAGTGCCTAAGGGAGCCAATAAATCTAGATTACGGATAAAGTCATCGCCGCCCATTGCACAGACCAGATCAACACCCTTTCCATGAGTAATTTCCATAATCTCTTGCAATAAATGATCTTGGTTTCGATTAAGGACATATGGAATTGCGGCACTTTTTAAAAAGGATTTCTTTTCCTCGGAACTTACTATGGAAATTGTTTGAATTCCATCAGCTAAAGCCAATTGGGATATTCCAAACCCAACGCCACCCGCTGCTCCATACACGACAACACTCTTTGGCAGATTCACTCCAGAGTGGTACAAAATAGCACCGGCTAACTGATAGTTTGGCAAAAAAACAGCATCGATTGGATTGATTGTTTTGGGCAACAAAAATACTGAAGTTGCAGGTACGCAGATTGCCTCAGCGTAGCATCCACCTCGAAAATCTAATTCGCGTGAACTAACCAGAACAACCTGACCATATAAATCCTGATCAACTTTTGAACCAATTGCATCAACTACGCCGACCATTTCATTGCCAGGTATTGCTGGCAGCGGAGGCATCCAACTATAGACCCCCTTACGAATCAAAATATCAGCGCTACTAATGCCAATAAACTTTGCCTTAACCCTCACTTCATTTTCGCGAGGGTTAGGCAATGGAATATCAACTACCTCTAAAGCCTGGGCAGTGCCCGGAACTTTAACTTGTATAGCCTGCATATTTGTCAATCAACCCCAATCGATAATTGACGAACTAATTTATTAAAGCGAGTTAAATCCTCATCAAACAGGATTTTAAATTCTTCTGGACTGATGATTGCTGGAGTAGCACCTAAATTACTAATACGTTTTTTAGCATCGTCCGTTCTTAGGAAGGCATTAATTTCTTGATTAAGTAATTTCACTATCTCCAACGGTGTTCCTGCTGGCGCAAATACTCCGTACCATGATTCGATATTAAATCCCTTGATACCATATTCAGCAAAAGTTGGAATATTTGGCAATAAGGGAGATCTTTTGTCGGATGCAATGGCAATAGGAAATACCTTTCCCTCATTTATTTGGGCAAGAGCGGTTCCAGGACTAGAGAATGTCATATCAACCCTACCCCCTAGCAAATCAGTCATTAAAGGTGCGGCACCTTTGTAGGGAATATGCAATATGGAGGTCCCCGTAAAAGATTTAAACATTTCACCAGCTAAGTGCGGAATGCCACCGCTTCCAGGAGATCCAAATGTATATTTTTCAGGATTCTCTTTTAAAACTTGAATAAGCTGTGGGACTGTTCTGGCAGGAAAATCCTTTCCAACAACTAATAAATTAGGCTGCCCCATAACCATAGCTACTGGTATGAAGGCTTTGCTGGTATCAAAGGGTAATTTTTGATACAGAGAGGCATTAATGGTGATTGCCCGAGTAGAGATCATCAGAGTGTAGCCATCTGCTGGAGCCTTTGCCAAGATGCCAGCAGCCACAGCGCCACTAGCACCCGGACGATTCTCTATCACAACCGGCTTACCCAAGCTCTTTGATAAGTAATCCGCAAGCATTCTACCAGCGGCATCTAATGGTCCAGCAGGAGCAGAGCTCACAATTAATGTAATTGGCTTATTAGGATAATTCTGAGCTATTGCCGTATTGCCCCAAGCGATAGCAAGAAGTCCCAAGAAACTCAAATGTCGTAGTAAAGAAAATTGCTTATACATCATCAAAATACTCCTAAGAATGACTAAGAATTACCTTTCCAAACCGAACCAAAGGTAATGCCAATATTTTTAAAATTATCAAAAACTTTATCACCGTATTCAGCTCGAACTTTTTCACCAAGAACTGGATCGTATAAAATATCATTAAAAGTATCTTCGATATTACCCTGCACAATTGCAACTATGAGGGCTCGACTATCGCTAATATTGGTTACCTCTCGAAAGACTCGTGCTGGTAAGGCAATAAAATCAAAGGGCTCCAAATCAACGTGGTACTTCCCACCCGAACCCCAAGAGACCCTGTACTTACCTGTTAGACAAAGAAAGGATTCGATTGTTTTCATGTGCGCATGCATTCTTGGTCCGTGGCCTGGAGGGTTATCCAAGATAGAAACCTCAACCCCTGGATTTCCAGATATTGCAGGTATTGCTGCGGCACGCTTATTGCCTGGAGGAGACATTAGTTTATAGACGCAATCAGCTGCCAATTTTGCATATGCCTCGCCGGGAATGCCAACATTAGACTCGTTATAATTTCGCTTGGTAGGCTTTAAATCCTTAAAACGCGCAATGCGTTTTTCCATCTCTTCTGGCGTAGGTTCAATTGTTTCCAATTCAACTCTGGTTGCGTCATTCATTAAGATCCCCTTCTGGTCTAATTTCAATTTCTTTAGATAAGCTATCTAGCCACCTTTTTAGAGATGGGCATAAGGTAGGCTGGCTGTAGCACTAGCACTAGCACTAGCACTAGCACTAGCACTGCCCATAAAGTCATAATAAGCTGATAGAGGGGGCTATTTACCTATGGAATACCCCAATGAACTGAATTCACAAAATCACTAGATTTCAAGGGGATAGGTAAATCTGCATCAATACATTTATTTTTTGACGGAATTCGCGTTACTTTAAGTGCCGCCTATTTAGCGAGGGGCGACTTAAGGCCATCCCAAAAAATCAAAGCCTTTTTTCTCGAGCCAGCGAAACATCCCAAGCATAATCAGCGCAGATGTCGCTGCAACTACCCAATGATTAACCCCGATTACACCTGTCAAATAGGGGCTCTACCCTTAAGAGATAAATAGTCTAGTTTGTGTTGGATTGATCATCTTCAATTCGTCTCAGTAATTCTTGCGAGCTGTAGGCAGAAAATTACTTAGGACAACTGCCACCACCACAAGAATTGATTCCCAAGATTGGATAGAGTGGGCAGAACTTGAATAAGCCAGAAGCCAAAGGAACAATGCCAATCCAGCCCCATGCACCCACTTCATTACTTGCGGCTAAAGCAACTAAGACCAATCCAATAGAGATGCGTAGTACGCGATCGATACGGCCAACATTGCATTTCATATAAGCTCCATTAATTAATACTTTGTTTGTTGATTTATTAAGACTATGCTTATAAGCACTAAGCCATTTGATCTATATCAATAAGTTGCCCGGAATGAGCGGTAATACCACCCGAAGGTGGCTTTTACTCACTCTCAACTGCTTTATCCGCAGTTTCTGCCAGACATCATTTGTGGACCATGTCCTGCTGGCAAAGTAATGCCTTTATCTTTAGCCCGCTTTTCCATTTCTGCATGCGTAGTCGTCATGATTTCTTGACGTTCTTCTACAGTCTTAGCATCAATCATCTTATCCATCATGGCAAGTCTTTCGGCTGGAGTCATCAACTCACGCATGATTTTCATATTGGAGTTTTGTCCCATCATTTGGCCATGCTTCATTCCTGAGCCCATACCATTACCCATGTTCCCTGTTGGACCAGACTGAGCATTGGCTACAGCATATCCAAGGCCCATGACAGCAGCAACACTAATTGCAATTTTGCTGATAGTTTTCATTTTGATTTCCTTTTTCATTTAGTTAGTTACAGCAACAGCTTGAAATACTTCTACAAGAACTACTTTTTACTTTGCTAGGTAGGTCTGTGCTCACTTGTGCTGAATAGCCACTCTCTTCTAAAGCCGCAATCATCTCTTTAATATGTTGCGGGACATCGCCCTCAACTTTGACTACGCCAGAGGCAAGATCTACTTCAGTCTTTTGCACCCCAGCAATTGAATGAACCACCTTTTCAACATCCTTAACGCAAGCACCACAAGTCATGCCGCTGACAATTAACCTGATTGTTTCCATTGCAAGCTCCTTTGTATGGATTGATTATTCGCTCAATCGTCCAAAGGGCGTATGATTTAGATCATATGGATATCTATATTCCGGAATTACTGAAAGAACTTCTGCCCAAAGGACTATTAGGGCAATGTCGTGCCCATCACTTTGAAAAAGGGGATTATCTTTTTCATCAAGGCAAAAAGCCTGAATACATGTTCTTTATTGTTTCAGGTGAAGCTATTCTTACTAGAACCAGTAGTCATGGGGAGCCAACAATCTTACAGAGATGTAAAGGTGGCTTTGTCAGTGAAGCTAGCTTGTTGGTGGATGCTTATCACTGCGATTCTATTGCGACTCATAACGGACAAGCAATTACCTTACCCATTAAATCATTAAGAGATTTACTCGTAGATAGCAAATTCTCAATGAAATGGGTGCAGTTGCTTAGCAAAGAGATCATGCGCCTGCGAACACAATCTGAACGGCTAGGCCTAAAAGATATTCGAAGTAAGTTAATTCATCTCATTGAGACTGAGGGAAAAAATGGTGTGCTAACACTTCAGTCTGATTTCAAATCCATGGCTGCAGAGATTGGGGTTACGCATGAGGCTTTATATAGAGCTATTGCCACCTTAGAAAAAGAAGGTCTATTAGAAAAACATCCTGATTCCTTGGAGTTACTTAAGCAAAGATGATCTCTCAAGCAGGATATGAGTGGCATATAGCTAGTCGAGTAGATGCCCAGTCTTCACAAAGATTGTGCAGCCCTCTTTACTAAAAGGTTGATGCAAGCTCATATGGGGACTTCTTATCCATGAGCCAGCTGGGTAGCGGCCATGCTCATCTTCAAATACGCCATCAACTACAAAGATTTCTTCGCCACCATAATGCTTGTGTGGACTGAAATAGGTTTGAGGCGCCCAGCGAACTAAAGTTGATCCACTGCCCTGTTGCATGAGTGGCATCACATGAAGGCCTGGCACCATTCCCTGATACCAAGGGGCCACCTTAGTATCAATGATCTCTCGCTTGTCTTGATCTGGACCAAGATGCCTGAGTTTTACAAATAGAGTACAGCCAGACTCGCTAAATGGGGCATGCGACGAGCCTGGTGGATTCATGATGTAGGTTCCGGCTGGATAGTCGCCGGTTTCGTCACTAAATATTCCATCCAAAACCAATATCTCTTCACCAAATTCATGTGTGTGA
>JBIISV010000126.1:0-6094 GCA_044340835.1 Polynucleobacter sp. | reverse complement strand
TCAGCTATTGACATGAATTCCCCGCCTTAGCCGCTAGGCCGTCATCCTGAACCCTAAGGTTCAAGGTGGAACGGCTACTCCGCTTCGGGTGCACTAAGAAGCTCAGGGAGTGAACAGCGCGAAGCTGCCACTGTATAGATTCGAAACGCTCACGCCCACAGGGTAAAGATCGTTCCTGATGCTTGCGCATCGGTTCAAGGAACTATTGGCCTTGGCGAACCAGGCAGGGAAAGGGTTTGCATCAGAGCATCTACTTGGTCTTCCAGCGAATGGATTTCATTGCGGAGACGAAGAATCTCGTCGGTATCAACATGAGATGAGCTTGTTGATGCTGTCATTTGTTGAGGTGCTGCTTGCAGCTTAATGAGGTCACCGGCAATCTTTAGTGCGGCCATCATACTGGCGCGTTCAATACTTCGGTTGCCACCATTAATGGCTAGCTGAATTTGCTCATCGACTAATGTACAAGCAGCACGAAGTAATGGCTCATGTTCAGTGGTGGTGGCTAAAGTAATTTTTTGACCGGCGAGGGTTACTTCAATGCGTTGTTGGCTCATTGTCATCCTCTGGGTTTTTTGGTGTAACTGGCTCACCGAGTAAATTCAATTGACGTCCATCACTCTGCTCCGGCAGGCGACTCAAGATGTGCTGAATTCTCTTTTGCGCATCCTCAATTTTTGTTTCAAGCTGATTACGATCTTGATGCAGTGCTTTCACAGTATCCGTAATCAAGTGAATTTTTCTCGATAGCCGTTGCAGTGAGGCCGATATCGAGTCAGATTCGCTTGAATCGCTTGGGGTATGAGGATTATGCTCTGACATATACGCATTGTAGCCCCAGGAAAACGCTTTGTGAAACTCCCATTTTTGGGCTTAACTAGGTAAGGCAACCCAATCATTGCCTAGTTTTTCTAGGCGAATTCGGCCATCAAATAGCGCGATCAGGGCTTGATGCGTCCTGGGATCTTGGCTAGACCCCTGAAAGTGTAGTTTGCCCTTACTAAGCATGACTAAATAGTCAGCCCGTAGCGCAAAATGAATCTCATGTAAAACGGTGACCAAGGTTTTGCCCTGGGCTAGCAAATTTGCTTGTAATTGCAAAAAATCCGCTTGATGAGGAGGGTCTAAATTAGCCAGCGGCTCATCCATTAGTAAGATCTCAGAGTCCACGGCAAGAAGTCTTGCTAAGAGCACTCGTTGACGTTCCCCTCCAGAAAGCTGCTGCAATAAGCGATGGCGTAAATGCCAAGCATCAATCTGTTGTAGCGCTTTCTCTACTGAAATGTGATCTGCCTCAGATGGCAGATGCAACCATCCTTGGTGGGGTAGACGTCCTAGCATCACGGTGTCATACACACTTAGAGAGTTACCAAAATCCTCCAAGTTCGAGGCTCCCTGTTCAAGCCACGCTATTTTTTTAGAGAGCGCCTTGGAATTGAGGGTGGATAACTCGATCTCATTAACTCTGAGAGAACCACTGTATTTTAGTAAGCCGGCCATCGCTTGTAGAAGAGTGGATTTACCAGCACCATTTGGCCCAACGATGCTGGTCCATTGATTCTGAGGAATGGCTAGATTTAGATCATTGAGAATGGCAGAGGATCCGCGATAAAAGGATAGTTGGCAAGTTTTCATGAGCGCTCACCAAGAGCAGTGCGTCTTAACAGAACTAATAGATACATGCCACCCAAGACAGCTGTCACAATGCCAACCGGAATTTCTAGTGGGGCGAATAAAGTACGCGCAATGAGGTCTGAGCTGAGTAATAATATTCCGCCGCCAAGGCATGAGAACAAAAGCTGAACTCGTTGTCGCCCCCCAGCAATCTTTCTCACTAAGTGTGGTGCTGCCAAGCCCACAAAAGCGACCAGGCCGGTTTGCGCAACCGCACACCCAGTGGCCAAGGCAAGGATGCCAATCAATATAAGACGCAGTTGATCAAGCGGTAAGCCTAAGGTGCGGGCGGTATTCTCACCCAGAGATAAGGCATCCAAAGTGGGACTAATGGCTAAAACTACTAATAGACAGGAGGCCAAGGCGATTGCCATTATCTGTACGCCAGGCCAATTGAGAAGCGTAGTATTGCCCAGCATAAAAGACTGAATACTTTGAAATAGATCTGGGCGTATAAACGTAAACAAAGAATTCGCTGCACCTAAGATCACACTAATCACCACCCCAGATAACAAAAGACGTAAAGAGCTGCGGTAGCCACCAGCAAGTAGGAGAGAGGCTAAGACACCAATTAGCGCTCCAATAAAAGCGCCGCCATTCAAGCCAATCATTTCTAGCCATGAGTTACCAAGATAGGCAAAGCAGAGAACGCTACCCACTCCAAGCAAGGCTCCCGATGCGCTACCCAGCAAGTAGGGATCAGCTAATGGATTACGAAATAGGCTTTGCGCAATAGCTCCTGCAAGACCTAATAGGGCGCCTGCTAAATAAGCGCCTAAAGATCGAGGGAGTCGAATATCGAACAAGATAGTTTGATCAAGCCCTAGCGAGCTCCAGCTAATACCAGTACTCCCCATGAGAGTGCCGAGCAATAGCAAGATCGAGCTCAGAGTCAGAAGGGCGGCTAGCTTGGCTAGAAAATCATTTTTTAGCATTATTGAGATGATGACATCTTCTCTTGAATGCATTGAGAAATAATCAGCGCTGCTTCCCCCATGCGTGGACCGGGGCGCACTAAGACATCATTCTGAGCGGCAGCAAAAGTACAGATGCGGTTCCTTATCACTGCTGGAATCGAGTGCCACCCTGGACGTCTTTGAATATCACTAGTAGTGGATTCAGTCAGGAGGATGACATCCGGTTTAGCTTGCACTACAAACTCAGGATTAATTTTTGGGAATGGGCCAAGCGATTCTGGAATGATGTTCACTAAACCTAATTGAGTCAGAATTTCTCCGATGAAAGAGTTTCTGCCAGCCGCATAAGGCGCTGGATTTACTTCAAAGTAAACCTGTATATTTTTATCTCTTGAGGGTAGCTGCTTGTGTGCACGCATGATCTCTTTTTGGATCTGATTCCACGCCCGCCCACTCTCTGTTGTACCCAAAACGGTATCCAGTTTCTTAAGTGCTCGCTCCTCGTCACCCATAGACTGAATATCGAGCGCAACAGTTTTGATACCCAATCCATTCAGTCTAGCGATAATAGGTGAAGCTTTCTCAAGCAAAACAACATCCGGTTTTAGCTGGACGATGCGCTCAATATTGACATCACCCAATCCACCTAGCTTAGGTAAATCCTGAATCGATTTTGGCCAATTAGAAAAACGATCGACCCCAACTAAAGCATCACACTTACCAAGAGCGCAAACAGACTCAGTCAGGGAGGGTAGCAAACTTACTATACGTTGCGGTGGTTTATCGAGCACCACTACAACACCCCGATCATCCATCACTGAAACAGGTGCTGCAAAAAGAACTAAAGGAGTAGTTAACATAAACCAAACAACCCCGACAGTTAAATAGCGAGAGCGGTTCCAGGGCTGCATTCTTTTACGTTCTCTCTCTTAGGTTTAAAGACTATATTTTGCTGTTATGAAGTATGTTGTTGGTGTCGTGGGATAATAGTAGTAGCCACTACTTGAGTTATATCCGCCTGTGGTTGCATAAGAATTTCCTCCGATATTCTTAATCATGAATTTAGTGTCCCACGACTTGACTCTGTAGCTAGCGTAAATATCAGCAGCCACATAAGAAGGAATTTTTGCTAATGAATTTGTGATGGATGGATCTGCATCATAGTTTTGATTGCCAACGTAATTCACTACAGCTCCAGCACTCCACGAACTATTAAATATATATTGCGCGCGAGCATTTAATAGTAAGTCTGGAGCCAGGCCAACACCAACCCCGGATATTGATCCAGTCGTGTAAGTAGATCTTTGTATTTTTCCGCCACCAGCGACCGTTAGATTTTTAGTGATGTTACTTGAGGAATCAACAAGGAATCCAGTGCGATTAATATTTCCGGCGGTATTGATGTTGCTGCCAGATGATGGGTCGTAGCGAATTTCATTTTGTGTAATTGATTGAAATACAAGCGCTGAAAGATGGGCTTGACGTAGATTCCAATCGCCTCCGGCTGAATATGTTTGTGAGATTTGCGGCTTTAGGATGCCATTAAAAACAGGGGTGTAAGTGTTTGGATCAAAACCCCAAAATTCATCTGTATTGGGGAACCGATAAGACTGATCCCATTTAATAAATATTTTTTGTCCCGGTTGATAGCTGTAATTAAACGCGACATCTCCAGCATTTGCAGAGTACTTTTGATTTGCGCTAATAGTTGATCCGCTGGAGAGATCATTTGCCGATGCATTTTGTGCTTGATGTCGAAAGCCCCCACTAGCCTCTAATCCATCTATTATCTTCAGTGGAATTCGAGATATAAGATACGCGGATTGATTGAGGATGCTCACGTTTTGTTGAAGGCTACTATTGCCAAAAGTGGATCCAGAAGAACTACTTTGGGAGGCTTGATTAAAGTCATAACCTATCACTGTGCTTCCCCAATCCCCAAAATTAGCTTTGATCTTTGGTGCAATTGCAAGTTGCCAGTTAGGATATAGAACGTAGTAAGGATAGGCAGGGATGTTGGAGCTGGTATTTTTATTGGAATATGTTCCGTCAATGTCAAATGTTAGCCGATCATCAATTGCTTTGATAAAGCCAGCCCTAATTCCGGAATTATCAGAAGTGATTGTTGATCCTATAAATGTCGCCCTAGCTGACTGGGAGTTACCTCTACCTGCTTGACCCAGCACAGCTCCAGGAGTTTGAGAATTTGAGTGATTGAAGAATATGTCGGCGTAGACCTGATCAATTCCTCCTAATGATTGCGTTACTTTGCCATCAAATGAGTAGGCATTTGCTGCAGAGTTTTGTCTCCAGCCACCCGTGTTCGAACTGTTTGCTGTCAGTTGAATTGTTGTGTCATTGACTTTGTTGCGCAAAATTGCATTGCCAATAATGGTGTTGTAGCTTCCGTAGGTAACTGATGCCTGATTTAGGTTTTTTGCGCCACCATTGGTGATGATGTTAATTACGCCGCCTACAGCTCCATTTCCGTACTGCACACTTGCTCCGCCTTGTAGGACCTCAATGCGTTCGATTGAGTCGATGGGTATAGATCCCCAATTAATGGTTCCTGAATCTATCGGGTTTAGTCGTTGACCATCAACCAGAATTAGGGTGTTGCTATTTGCAGTGGCTCCATACCCACCCATATCAATAGAGGCGTCCAGATTTAAAGGATTGCCACTAGAATTTTTGACGTTTAAGCCCCCAATTTGAGAGAGAACCTCTGGGATATTGTTTGAGCTTGAATTTGCAATTTCATCTCGCGTAATGACTTTTACGTTTGCCGGAACCTCATTGAGGTTTTCTTGAAAACGTGAGCCGGAGACAATGACCGTCGATGGAGAGTTTTGTGCTACTGCGTTAAAAGATGTGACCGCGCCGCAAAGTAGGGCGACAAGAGTTTTACTGCTGAACTGCTGTTTCATGATGAACCTTCTGCCTTCGAATTACCTGGCTCACTTCCCCGTAAGCTGGGTCGAACAGAATTTCATGTGTGGAGAGTTCGGGCGTCAATTGGACACCCCTACCGAGCTGGCATGGGATGCTTCCTTAGCGCGCGAAGATCCCCGTCCGCAAAATTCCACCTGTAATGGCCGGTATCCGGGCTAGTAAACATCAGAATCTGGCCTTCCCATGCAATTGACGTGCACAGTGGCTTATTCAGATTCCTGACAAGCTCACATTGAAGTGAGGATGCATTTACTTACCGTTGCGGGGGCAGCACACGTTTAGTGTTTCCCGTTTAACTTTATTGCACTGCAATAAAGCACCACTACCACTTTATTCTAGCTGATAGATTGTAAAAACCAATTTCAGAGCTGAAAAAAGCCTACAATCTTGGCTCTAGGAGCAACCTACTATGACGGCATTAGATAAGCACCCCGAAAAAAACCTGATTCGTTTGCAGCTTAGCCAAAACACGGTTTTAAAGAGCTTGGATGCAGCGGCAATGTCCGATTTGGAGCGTCATTTAGTGATTTCAGATCTCAGAAAATCAGAAA
>JBIISV010000125.1:0-6111 GCA_044340835.1 Polynucleobacter sp. | reverse complement strand
GTCACCAATACGGCGTTCGGTAGCCTGACTCCAGCGTGGGTGATCTACTAAAGGATTGACGTTTGAATAAAAACCATACTCTCGTGCATCAAACTGAGTCCAACTGGTCTTTGGCATCTCTTCTGTCAAGCGTATTTTGACAAGCGACTTTGAACTCTTAAAGCCATACTTCCAAGGTACTACTAGCCTTACGGGGGCTCCATTTTGCTTTGGCAGTATCTCGCCATACAAACCAAAGGTCAGGAGAGTTAAAGGGTTCATTGCCTCGTCTAGGCGTAGACCTTCACGATATGGCCATTCGATAATGCGACTTTTCATGCCTGGCATTTGCTTGCGATCTGCCAAGGAAATAAACTCCACATATTTCGCTGAGCCTAAAGGCTGAACCTGATTTAGTAACTTAGATAGGGGGTAGCCATTCCATGGAATAACCATCGACCAACCTTCAACACAGCGCATACGATAGATACGCTCCTCCATGGGGGCAAGCTTTAGTAGAGCATCTATATCCAAAGTAACCGGCTTTTTTACTAAGCCTTCAATCGTGACGGTCCATGGTCGAGTTTGCAAGCTCTGCGCATAAACGACTGGGTCTGATTTATCTGTCCCGAATTCATAAAAGTTGTTGTAAGTAGTCACATCTTTATAGCTAGTCGACTCCTCATTGGGGATGAAGTTTGGATTGAGTACAGCCGCTAACTTTTGAGCATTACTAGCCAGAGCATCCCGTGAAAACCAAGGAGCAAGCGCCAAACCAAATGCACCCGCAGCTGCAGATTTAATCAACTCCCGACGAGACTCAAAAACTGCCTGCGGGGTAATTTCATGAGAGAGTTGCTTCTGATCATTTGTGTACATATCAAGGTCTCCGTGATGGATTTAAACCAACGTTGTGAATATCCACCATTTTGCTACGCCTACTGATTTATTGCTGAGCCCCTCTCTAGGGCCATAAAAAGAGAGTCTGAACGAGAAAAAGGCAAACCCTTGGGTTTGCCTTTGACATAAAACAAGCCGAACTGACGACTTAAATTGACTAACTTAAGCTGCCGAAGCCACCTTCAAAATCTCATTGAAGGTTGCACTTGGACGCATGACTACGTCGCACTTCTTGAGATCTGGCATGTAGTAACCACCGATATCAACCGGTTTTCCTTGAACCGCTTTGAGCTCTGCAATAATCTTTTGCTCGTTATCCGTTAGCGCTTTTGCAATTGGCGCGAAGTGGGCTTGCAATTCTTTATCTTCCGTTTGCGCTGCCAAAGCTTGCGCCCAGTACATTGCCAAGTAGAACTGGCTACCGCGATTATCCAGTTCGCCAGTGCGTGGAGAAGGTGACTTATTGTTCTCTAACAATGCACCAGTCGCTTCATCCAAGGTACGAGCTAAGATTTTCACTTTTGGGTTGCTATTTTTGTCACCGATATCTTCTAGGGAAACTGCCAAAGCCAAGAACTCACCCAAAGAATCCCAACGCAAATGGTTCTCTTCAACCAATTGTTGAACATGCTTGGGTGCAGAACCCCCTGCACCAGTTTCAAAGAGGCCGCCACCCGCCATCAAAGGCACGATGGATAACATCTTGGCACTAGTACCGAGTTCCATAATAGGGAACAAGTCAGTAAGGTAATCACGCAAAATATTACCGGTAACAGAGATCGTATCTTTGCCACGGATGATGCGCTCTAATGTATAACGCATTGCGCGAGTCTGGGACATGATCTGAATATCTAGACCAGTCAGGTCGTAGTCTTTGAGATAGGTCTTCACCTTTTTAGTGATCTCAGCTTCGTGTGGGCGATACTCATCCAACCAAAAGACCGCTGGAGTGCCTGATAAACGTGCACGATTGACTGCTAACTTCACCCAGTCACGAATCGGGGCATCCTTAACCTGGCACATACGCCAGATATCGCCCTCTTCAACATGTTGCTCAAGCAATACCGTGCCATCATCCGCAACAATACGAGCCACACCCGCTTCAGCAATCTCGAATGTCTTGTCATGTGAACCATACTCTTCAGCCTGCTGAGCCATCAAACCAACATTGGGAACGGTACCCATCGTAGTTGGATCAAAGTTACCGTGAGTCTTACAGAAATTAATTGTCTCTTGGTAAATGCGGGCAAAAGTACTTTCTGGAATCAGGGCCTTAGTCTCATGCAAACCGCCATCAGCACCCCACATCTTTCCGCCAACCCGAATCATTGCTGGGATAGATGCATCCACAATCACGTCGCTTGGTGAGTGAAGATTAGTAATCCCTTTGGCAGAATCAACCATCGCCAATGCAGGACGATGCTCATGACAAGCTTGCAGATCTTGTAGGATTTCTTGGCGCTTAGACTCTGGCAAAGTTTTAATCTTGTCATAGAGACTACTCATACCATTGTTGGCATTAACACCCAACTCCTCAAATAGTTTGGCGTGCTTTTTAAACAAGTCTTTATAGAAAATCTTAACGGCATGACCAAATACGATAGGGTGTGAGACCTTCATCATGGTTGCCTTCACGTGAAGTGAGAGCATCATGCCAGTCTTATAGGCATCCTCAATCTCTTTTTCATAAAAATCACAGAGTGCTTTTTTACTCATGAACATACTGTCAATAATTTCGCCAGCAAGTAAAGTCACTTTTGGCTTCAGGACAATAGTCTTGCCGCTCTTAGTCACTAAATCCATCTTGACATCACATGCCTTAGTCATCGTCATTGACTTCTCACCAGCATAGAAGTCGCCACCATGCATATGAGATACGTGCGTGCGGCAAGCTTGGCTCCATTCACCCATGGAGTGCGGGTTCTTACGGGCATAACGCTTCACCGCATTTGGCGCACGGCGATCTGAGTTACCTTCACGCAATACAGGGTTTACTGCACTACCCAAACATTTGGAATAGCGAGTGCGAATCTCTTTTTCAGCATCATTTTTAGGATCATCTGGAAAATCAGGAATCTTGTAACCCTTCTCCTGTAATTCTTTAATAGCCGCAAGTAACTGGGGTACTGAAGCGCTGATATTGGGCAATTTAATGATGTTGGTGTCGGGCAACAAAGTCATACGACCGAGTTCAGCCAAATTATCAGGAACCTTCTGTTCGGCAGTTAAAC
This sequence comes from Polynucleobacter sp., assembly GCA_044340835.1. GTDB lineage: Bacteria > Pseudomonadota > Gammaproteobacteria > Burkholderiales > Burkholderiaceae > Polynucleobacter. The sequence continues at coordinate 3,001 of JBIISV010000125.1, read as the reverse complement.
AATCTGAGAACTGTGACAAGATGCGTGCTGCAACAGAAATGTCGCTCTGCACAACCTGTACTCCAGCTGGCGCCGTAAAAGTACGAATGATAGGCAAAAATGCACAAGTCGCCAATGAAGGCGCTTCGTCTGTCAGCGTGTAAATGATCTTTGATTTCTCTGAAGCCATTGATGTTTCCTCGATATTGATAAATATTAGAGCTCGGTCTATACCGAACCTCTCTCGCATTCCGCACGCCACACTTCAGGCGCTTTTGACTGTCTTTTGTGTAATTTTTCACGCACTGGAGCGAGAGATCTATTTTAAATCATCGAACATGACAATTTAGGGTGATTTAGGCACCAAAGTGCCCCAAGGGTCTAAATTTAAGGGATTTCACCAAGTCAATGCCCTTCCTCGTTACACTGTAAAGTTATATATATGATTAATAAGCACCCCTTACTCAATAAAAACCTCGTTCTACTGATCCTTTGTCAGGGTCTATATTTAACTAATAACGTGACTTTTATTGCGATTAACGGGCTGGTTGGTCTCAGCCTGAGTCCGGTTGCCTGGATGGCCACCATACCAGTCATGGGCTATGTTGTTGGTGCCGCCTTCTCCACCTCGATTGTTGCGAAAACCCAAAATTACTTTGGCCGCAAGATCTCTTTTCAGATGGGCTTATTGGTAGCAGTGTTCTCAGCCCTTCTCTGTGCCTATGCAGCTTATTCCAAGAACTTTTGGCTCTTAGTGCTGGGAACTTTTATTGCGGGTTATTACAGTGCTAATGGACTGCTCTATCGCTTTGCGGCAGCTGAACTCACAGTTGCTAGCCAAAGGGATAAAGCCGTCTCATGGGTCTTAGCTGGCGGAATCATCGGCGCAGTCATTGGACCAAACCTCGCTGCATGGACTCAAAATCTATTCGAGACCACCTTCTTGGGCGCCTACCTTGCGCTTTCGATAGCTGGTTTAATCGGCATTATCGTGATGCAGTTCATCCACTTCCCAGAAGAATTAAAAAACCAACATGCTCTATCTGCCGGTAGAGAGCTTAAAGTTATCTTGCAGCAACCCGTCTTTATGGTTGCTGTGATCGGCGCTTCTCTGGGTTATGGCGTCATGAACTTAATTATGGCTGGAACTCCGCTCGCCATGCAAATCTGTGGCCTACCATTTTCTGACACTGCACTGGTATTAGAGTGGCATGTCATTGGCATGTTCGCTCCCGGATTTTTTACAGGCTCATTGATTCAGCGCTTTGGTGCACTCAAAATCATGGGCGTTGGGGTGGCTCTCAATCTAATCTCTATTGCAATCGCATTAACAGGCGTCGACTTTCATCAATTCCTCATGGCATTATTTTTATTAGGTGTAGGCTGGAACTTTTTGTTCACTGGCTCTACCTCATTAGCAATGACAGCATATCGCCCAGAAGAGCGTGATAAAGCACAGGCGGCAATTAACTTCTTTGTCTTTGGCACAATGGCCTTTGCTTCATTTGGGTCCGGCGCTCTCATCACCTCGCAAGGTTGGAACATTCTCAACCTCGGATCGCTAATACCTGTTGCGGTTACAGCAGCCGCGTTGATTTGGCTCAGCAGTAATCGAAAGAAATCCAATCCCGCTCTTTAACTTAGGATGTTTTAGCTAAGGGTAGATTGAACAAGAGGTTTTGCGGCTTCAGTTTGAGCTGCTTCTCATCATTCATGGCAATACCCATATACACAGGCTTACCAGCTTGGGATTGAGTCACAGCAGCTTCATCAACAAAGTCCAAACGGAACAAGCAAATAATTTTCCCTAATTCATCTGTATCAACTATCTCTTTGTTATAAAGCTTATTCAGAATTTCTGTAGCGACTGCATCAAGTCCAACATGCCAAGACCACTTAGGATCAGTAATTTGTTGCATTGGGGTAACGCGCACTTGTATGCCTAAAAAATGTTGTACCCACTTCTCGAGCACGCGACAAAAATGATTGATGGGAGCTTGACCAAAGTTGAGTTGAACTGCAAATTCATGCTGCTCATCTTTCTCCCAATATACATCTGCATTCTCTTCATGCAAGACATCTAAGTCAATCGATCGCATCGTCATCGACTGACCTTTGAGTAGATCCATGATGTTGCCAGTCTCGCCAGCCTGCGAGTTTTGAGTGACTACCTCATCATCCGCACCCATCACAATTCCTTCTTCTAGCACGGTGATCTTTTGAGCTCGAAAGAAGAGTTCCCCCATACGGGCATCTAGCGGATGGCAATCCTCGCCCAAGATATGTCTGATAAATATTTGCGCAAGCTGAGCAATAAATAAAGGCGGCACATCCACGCCATCCCCCTTAAACAAGCTCATATAGAAATTCTCTAATGAACTGGCAGCCAATAACTTCGCTCGATACCTGAGCCAAACTTGATAGTTCACCTGAATATCGGGATCCGCCATTGCAGCAATTTCATTTTCCGCGATCGCTGCGCGAGGATTCTCACTTAAGCGCTGATGTAAGGCGCGCTCGGCATCGCAAGATTCAGCTACCAAATTTAATTCCGGGCGCAATAGATAGGTACGCAGAAATGCATCCGTCACTAGCAATTGATTATCAGGACCCACTACGAGGGTTTTATAAGCAGAATGGGACCAAAAGTTTGTCATGTCGGTTTGCTCTAACAAAAAGATAAGGCTCAGAATATACTAGCCCTTCAATTTCAGCTAAAGAGGAAGATAAACGTGAGCGAACTCAAGAAAATAGATACTGTTGTAGGTGATGGCACAGAGGCCATAGAGGGCAATGATGTTGATGTGCATTACACAGGCTGGCTTTACGATGAGCAGGCGCCGGACCATAAGGGTCAAAAATTTGATAGCTCCCTAGATCGTGGCCAACTCTTTAGCTTTCCCCTGGGCGCCGGTCATGTCATTAAGGGCTGGGATCAGGGCGTTCAAGGCATGAAGATTGGCGGCAAACGCACCCTGATCATCCCCTCAGAAATGGGTTATGGTGCACGCGGTGCTGGTGG
>JBIISV010000124.1:0-6118 GCA_044340835.1 Polynucleobacter sp. | reverse complement strand
CTTTCGTTGGCGCCTTCGGTTTAGGGTGGAAAGTTAAAGGGAAGGCTCCCCGTTCATTTTTAAAATGCTCGCCACAGACCCCTTAGGATACTCTTCATTACACCAAAATAGCCCCAAAATACCCTTTGGGACCCTTCAGAACATAGCTGCTAATTGGTCTGTTATGCTTTAGATAGTGAATTAAAAATCATCATGAGAATGAATTTAGTAAACAGGAGATAGCTATGATTCAAGGCAGACTTTTAGATGCGTTTGTACGCACCGCCCTATTATTTACAGCGCTAATAGGTTTAGGTATTGGCAGCGCCTCAATGTCGATGGCCCAGTCGGATTACCCTAATAAACCGATCCGTTTTGTGATCCCCTTTCCCGCTGGTGGCGCAACCGACAATATTGCTCGACCACTCCAGAATGAGCTGTTAAATGCACTCAAGTGGAATGTCATTATTGATAACAAGCCGGGAGCTGGGGGTAATATTGGCGCAGAGATAGTCGCTAAATCAGCCCCAGATGGTTATACATGGCTTATGGCTTCGGTAGGCACACACGGTATTAACTTACCCCTCTACACCCAAGGTGGTGGAAAATTACCATTTGATCCCATTAAAGAATTTACCCCGATTTCATTGGTGGCGGAATTACCAAATGTCTTAGTTCTCAATCCTGAATTCGCCAGTAAAAATAAGATCAATAGCGTGAATGACTTAATCGCTTACGCGAGAGCTAACCCAGGAAAAGTCAATATGGCCTCAAGTGGGAATGGCACCTCGATTCATATGGCCGGAGAACTCTTTAAGTCAATGACCAAAACCTTTATGGTTCATCTGCCCTACAGAGGAAGCCCCCCTGCAGTAACGGATTTGATGGCAGGCAATGTAGATATCATGTTTGACAACCTTCCGTCCTCCATTAACTATATTCGTGCCGGTCGCTTAAAAGCATTGGCAGTAACAACTGCAAAGCGCTCACCAGCATTACCTGACTTACCAACGATTGCTGAGGCTGCAAATTTACCTGGCTATGAAGCGACTTCTTGGTTCGGAGTTGTAGGCCCCGCAAATATGCCAGCAGATATTCTGAGTAAAGATAGCGCTGCCTTAATGGCTGCCATCAATAGTCCATCTGTCAAAGAAAGATATTTAGCGATGGGTGCTCAGCCCGTTGGCAATACCCCAGCCCAATTCTCGGTCTTCATTAAAAATGAAATTGCAAAATGGACCAAGGTGGTCAAAGATTCTGGAGCAAAGGTAGATTAAATCTTCTTAATCTGCATACCAAAAGAGGAGCTTAGCTCCTCTTTTTTTATTACTAGATTCCTTCTTTTATTTTTATCTCGGCTGGATCTCGCTTAGCCACCCAATTCAGAAAGTCGTTTAGTAGGTGAAATCACCTCTTGATCTAAAACCAATTCAATCAAGGCTCCTTTTTTACTAGCAAGTGCCTGTGTAAACGCGGATGCAAATTCCTCCGTTTTACTTACTCTAAAACCAGGCATACCAAAGCTATCCGCAAACTTCACAAAATCTGGATTTGTTAAGCCAGTCGCAATAACACGAGACTTAAACTCTCTCTCCTGATGCATGCGGATAGTACCCAGCATACTGTTATTGACAACTAACACAATAGGGAAAGAATCATAGCGCGCTGCTGTTGCTAGCTCCTGGCAGTTCATCATAAAGTCGCCGTCACCACAAACTGCGATCACCACTTTTTCGGGGTTAACAATCTTTGCGGCAATAGCTGCAGGCAAACCATAGCCCATTGAGCCATTCGCTGGAGCCAATTGAGTTTTATATGCCCCATAGGGATAAAAGCGATGCACCCAGGTTGCAAAGTTTCCTGCGCCATTCGTAATGATGGCATCGCGGGGTATATGGCTTGGTAATGAATCCATAATCTGCGCTAATTGCAAGTCTCCCGCAACAATTACCGGACTGGAAAATGCCAAATACTCCTGATGAGCAGCCTGCATAGCGCTACGGTCATAGGGAGCAGACATCTTCACCTGCTTTAAAGCAGCGCAGAAATTTTCTGGGCTGCAATTAAGAGCAAAGTCAGGCCTATATACGCGACCGAGTTCTTCTGGGCCCGAGAGCACATGAATTAATGTGGTTTGCGCTTGGGGGACAGTCAATATACTGTAACCAGCAGTAGTCATTTCTCCGAGACGCTCGCCAATTACTAACAACACATCTGCACTCTGAATGCGCTTTACCAAGGCAGGATTGGCACCAATCCCTAAATCACCCGCAAATGCAGGGTCAAGATTGTCGAGGACGTCTTGAGATCGAAAGCTGGTGGCAACTGGTATGCCTTCATCGTTAGCCCAGCGACGTAAGTCCTCGCAAGCAGCCTTATTCCAATTTCCTCCACCGGCAATGACCAGAGGATTTTTAGCCGATGTAAAAGCCTTCATGGCTCGGTCAAAACTCTGAAGGTCCAAACCTGGCTGAACAATATGAGCTGCTTTTACGGGATTTTCCTGGCCAATCGTATACAACACATCTTCTGGCAAGGCCAACACGACAGGACCTTTACGACCCGCTTGCGCCACATGAAATGCATGGGAAACAAATTCATCGATACGATCGACCCGATCAATACTACCAACCCATTTTGCGCATTCTGAATACATGCGGCGATAGTCGATTTCCTGAAACGCCTCCCGCTCCACCATGTCAGTTCCTACTTGACCAACCAATAAAACCATAGGGCTAGAGTCTTGATAAGCAGTATGCATACCGATCATGGCATTTGAAGCACCGGGCCCTCGGGTTACCATTAATACACCAGGATGGCCTGTCAATTTTGCATAGGCTTCAGCCATGTATGCGGCTCCACCTTCTTGGCGACAAGTGATAAAACGAAATGCGGGATGATCAACTAGGCCATTTAATAATGGTAGAAAGCTCTCACCAGGAACGCCAAAGGCAATATTCACGCCCTGCCTGACTAATGCATTGGCTAGGATTTGGCCGCCATTTAGACCCTTGCTTGATATCTCCATAATGCGTTTACACCTTCAAATAATGATTAATGCTGATGGGCTAGTTATGAAAACTTATCATACTTTAATGGGCTCTGGACTAATAAAATAGCTCAATCCTTCAATAGAGTGGCCATCAAGACTAGCCTATACTGCGTGAACTAACTATAAATAAACCCATTCAATTGGAGGCTTTGGTATGAGACTGTTTAGCTTTAAGGATTCAAGTGGCCATGACGGCGTAGGTGCCCTGTTAAAAGGTAGCTCAGATACTTTTATTAATCTATCTGCCACAGATCCACTTCTACCAAATAACTTACAGGAAATTATTCAATCTCAAGAGCATTTAGATCGCGCAACTGCAGCACTTAAAAATTCAAGCGCCATCAAAGAAAATATTGCATCCATCACCTTTAAGGCACCCATTGAAAGACCTGGAAAAATTGTCTGCATGGGACTCAATTATGCCGACCATGCAAAAGAAGGTGGCAATGCAAGACCTGAATATCCCAGTTTTTTTATGCGTGTACCGAGTTCATTAACGGCTCATTTGAGCCCGATTGTGCGACCTAAGGTTTCGGATAAGCTCGATTACGAAGCTGAGCTGGCTTTTGTTGTGGGTAAAACAGCGCGCCACCTCACTCTAGAAAATGCCTTGGACTGCGTTGCTGGATACAGCATCTTTAATGATGGCAGTATTCGCGATTACCAACGAAAAACGACTCAATGGACAATTGGTAAAAACTTTGATCAAACTGGGCCATTTGGTCCATGGTTAGTTACACCAGATGAACTTCCTCTTGGCTGCGATGGATTAAATATTCAATCTCGCTTAAATGGCCAAGTAATGCAAAACGCCAATACCAAAGATTTTTTGTGGGGTGTTGCTGAGACCATAGTACTAATCACGGAGTGTATGACACTAGAACCCGGAGATGTTGTCATTACCGGAACTCCTGCTGGCGTGGGTTATGCACGGACACCTCCTGTTTTTATGAAGCCTGGCGATATCTGTGAAATCGAAATTGAATCGATTGGAATCTTACGTAATACTATCGTCGACGAGTGATTTAACCCCTTTTAGCCCAAAATTAATGGGGGCAAGCAAACGAGCTAAGCAAACCTTAAAATACCAACCATGACTAAGATTCCAGAACTTCTAGCCCCAGCCGGCAGCCTCTCCATGCTGCGAACTGCCTTTGATTTTGGTGCTGATGCCATTTATGCAGGCCAACCTCGATACTCCCTAAGAGTACGCAACAATGACTTTGGCAAAATGGAGATCCTCAAAGAAGGTATTGATACTGCCCATGCATTAGGGAAGAAGTTTTACCTCGTCTCGAATCTGTTGCCTCATGGCGGAAAGACGCGCACTTATATTAAAGACATGGATCCTGTTGTTGCATTAAAACCAGATGCGATGATCATGTCTGATCCGGGCCTCATCATGATGGCTAGAGAGGCTTGGCCAGATATGCCGATTCATTTATCAGTACAAGCAAATACGGTGAATGGTGCATCAGCTAAGTTTTGGCGCTCCGTTGGAATTAGCAGAGTGATATTGTCACGCGAGCTTTCCTTTGATGAAATCGAGGAAGTTCGGCAAGACTGTCCAGAGATGGAATTAGAAGTTTTTGTTCATGGGGCCTTGTGTATAGCTTATTCCGGTCGCTGCCTTTTATCCGGATACATGTCTCACCGTGACTCAAACCAAGGTGCCTGTACTAATGCTTGCCGCTGGGATTACAAAGTAAAACCGGGACAACAAAATACAAGTGGTGATGTGGTTCTTTTACAAGAAGCCAGAAGACCGAATGATTTGATGCCAATGGAAGAGGATGAGCACGGCACCTACATCATGAACTCAAAAGATTTACGTGCGATTGAGCATATTGAACGACTCACTAAAATGGGCGTGGACTCATTCAAGATTGAGGGTCGCACTAAGTCACCTTATTACGTTTCTCGCACTTGCCAGTCCTATCGCACTGCGATTAATGATGCTGTAGCTGGTCGCCCTATGAATATGTCACTCATTGGAAATTTGGAAGGTCTTGCAAATCGCGGCTACACCGATGGTTTTTATGAGCGCCACCACGATAAAGAATATCAACTCTATATGCGTGGGCACTCTTTGTCAGGAAGAAGTCTTTACGTAGGTGAAACACTGCAAATTGATGAGACTTCCGCTAGAGTCAAGGTTGATGTCAAGAATCGCTTTTCTGTTGGAGATAAACTAGAAATCATTGAGCCGGAAGGCAATCAAGACATAGTCTTGGATGAAATGTGGAACCTCAAAGGTGAGTCAATTCAAGTAGCTCCAGGGTCAGGCCATTTTGTTTGGCTTAAGTTGCCACTCAAAAGTAAGCATGCCTTTATTGCACGCTATACAAATGAGCCGGCACCTGTAGAAGAAAGTGCTTGCTCTTCCTGCTCCACGGACTAGATAGATGTAAAAATTCAGCTGTCTATATTTGACAACTGCAGGCCACTAAATGCATTGCTATTGAATACTTTGCAAGATGTTGTTTATTTCTTGTATCGACTATCCAACTCATCAAAAAATGGTTTTTGCACAAATTTTTGACGCTCTTCAAAGGAGGCTACGAGATTTAAATCCTCTCTTAGCTCCCCATTCTCTTTTAAATGCGATAAGGCATTCGTCATGCCCCGCATAGCGCCTTGCAAAGCTGCATTAGCGTACAACACCATCCCAAAGCCCATATCTGCAAATTCTTGCTGCGAAAGGCTCGGGGTCTTCCCCCCAATCACCACATTCACAACTTGAGGGCAGGCAATTTCAAGCGGAATACGCCTGAGTTCATCAACATTCTCAGGTGCCTCTAGAAAAGTAATATCTGCTCCATTTTCTGCATACAAGCGAGCTCGATCGATTGCATGATCAAGGCCATAAATTGCACGAGAGTCTGTGCGAGCAATAATTAAAAAATCATCACTCTGTCTGGCATCGACAGCAGCACGAATCTTGGTCACCATCTCGCCAGCATCAATCACTGACTTATCAGAAAAATGCCCGCACTTCTTAGGCATGACTTGATCTTCCAGCTGAATCGCATTTGCGCCAGCACGCTCAAGAGAGCGCACAGTATGTCGGACATTTAAGGCATTACC
>JBIISV010000123.1:0-6127 GCA_044340835.1 Polynucleobacter sp. | reverse complement strand
CCGGCCACCCTCATGACTGGCTTTGGAACTGGATCGTAAGTTCTTAGATGCTTACTAATCATGCCCTTACTTTTCATGCGCACCTTCAGCTCATGCAAAAACTGAATTGCTTTCTCGAGACTTTTGCCTTCTGCATGAATTAAGGCCTGATAAGAGCAGGGCGGTAACCTCGCCTCCTCTCTCTCGCTTGCAGTAAATGCCATAAACCCATCAATGTCATGCCTAAGCAAATACTGAAATACGGGCGACTCTGGATATTGTGTTTCGATAAAAATATCGCCGCCAGCATCTCCACTAGTGCCAGATCTCCCTGCACGACCGGCTACTTGAACTAACTGCGCAAACAATCTTTCGGCCGCTCTAAAGTCAGCCGAGTAGAGCCGACTATCTGCATCTAAAACTGCTACTAAGCCAATATTTTGATAGTCATGTCCCTTAGCAATCATTTGAGTACCAACAACAATATCTACATTTCCATCATGAATTTCTTGAAAGAGTGTTTCTGCTCCCTTACTTTTTCTACTAGAGTCTGTATCTACCCTCAACACTCTCGCTCGTGGCCACATTTCCTCAATAGCATCTTCTAGCTTTTGTGTACCATGGCCCAAAGTTTTTAGGTCTGCATTACCGCAGTCAGGGCAGAAGGTAGGGACGGGCTTTACCAAGCCACAATGGTGGCAACTTAATACCGATCTTCTTCCAACTGCACCCGCTTTATGCATCACCGTATAGGTAGAGCATTGTGTGCACTTTGATAACCAGTTACATGCAGAACAACTTAATACCGGAGCATAACCACGGCGGTTTATTAATATGAGACTTTGCTTGCTTGCCTCTAGGTTTTTTGTTATTGCACGAGCCAATGTTTTAGTGATTAGGCTTTTCTGTTTAGGTGCGTCTTTATCTCCAGGGCTAAATTGATTTTGTGGGTCACGCGTATTAATTAAATGCACACTCGGCAGGCTTGCTCCTTGAGCACGCTGATCAAGCCGAATATATTCATAGCGTCCTGATTGGGCGGCCAACCACGTCTCCAGAGATGGTGTTGCTGAAGATAATAGGATTGGTATTTTTTGATCATGTGCTCGCCATATTGCCAAATCTCTTGCAGAGTATCGCGTTCCATCCTGTTGCTTATAAGATGGATCATGCTCCTCATCTACCACTATGGCTCTTAAGTTCGGCATCGGTGTTAATGCTGCCAGCCTGGTTCCTAAAATAATTTGCGCCTTGCTGGTCATTGCCTCATACCAGGCAATGCCTCTCTTCTTTTCGCTAATACCACTATGCAGAACAGCCATCTTCTTATTAGGAAAGTACGCGTGCATACGCCTTTCTAGTTGTGGCGTTAAATTGATTTCTGGGACCAATAAAAGTACCTGCGCACGTTCATCTTTTAGAACACTGGAAAGCCAGTTGAGAAAAACGGCCGTCTTACCGCTTCCGGTTTGTCCTTGCAGCAGAATCGCTCTAAACTGATTTTCTTTTTGGCTATCCGCCAATAATTCTTGTAGTGCTTTTTTTTGATCCGCATTTAACTGCTCTTCTGTAATCAAGCCTTCCGGAACGGGGGCCTTCTCTTTGCCCCTTTTTTTCTCTGCTGATTCTATTTTTTTAGGCGTCTTTTCCCAGTCATCTGCCTTTTTCCACATCTTCGGAATGCTTGGCAAGATAGTTTCGCCCAAGGCATGAACATAGTACTGACTTGCAAAATTCATTAATCTTAATAATGCGGGGTCCAGGGGTGGCAGTGGCGCCAGGCGATTTACAGATTTGAGTTTTTCAAAATCGTATTCTGAGTACCCACTAACTTTTATTACAAGCCCGATAACATTTGATCTTGCGAATGGTATCTCTACAATATTTCCAATTTCTGGTAATTTGCCTAATTTTTCAGCGTCCCATAAGTAGTCAAAGCCCTGAGCCAAGGGTTTATCTATTACTACCTGCACTACGATGGGTTGAAGCGTCATTTACTCAACTTTGCTATCTTAGCCTGTGGATAAGTCTGTGGATATCATTAAACGCTTTAAATTTCTATAGTTATTTTATAGCAATGCTATCTTGTATCTAAATTCAATATTTTAATAAATATTCATATGAATCAATTACTTACAAGGCTTACTAAATGTAGTCTTTTATATTTCTCGCCAATCTCACTGTATTTATGCTTCTGCACGTATCTGTGCATAACTTTCACCAATATATTGGTGAAAGTTAGCAATTACTTAGGCAATTACTTGCTTGCCCGCAGAACTTTTGATTTAGAGATGACCGTTTCGGATAAAGCGGCCACACTTTCGGGGGGTGTAAATTGATTGATGCCATGGCCTAGATTGAAGATATGGCCATCCAAAGGATGCAATCCAGGCTTGAGGGGAGGGGCGCTGGCCAAATCTTCCAACAGCACGGAGGCGGCTGATTGAATCTGCTTTGGCTCTGAAAATAGAATAAGGGGATCTAAGTTCCCTTGCAAAGCCAGGGGCTTATTAATCTCTAAAAGCTGCTTGCGTGCCCGGCTTAGGCGCATGGTCCAGTCGACTGCAATCACGTCGGCGCCAACTTGAGCCATGTCGTTTAACCAAATACCGCCACCTTTAGTAAACATGATGATTGGGATCTTGCGACCCTCATGCTCGCGTGGCAATAATGCGATCACCTTTTGCATTGCAGCCAATGACATACGTTGGTACCAACCATCAGGTAGCAGACCACCCCAAGTATCAAAAATCATCAGGGCCTGTGCGCCAGACTTAAGCTGCTCAATAAGATAGGCAGCAACCGACTGCACATTGATCTCAAGGATATGCTCGAGTAAATCAGGACGGGTGAACATCATGGTCTTGGCATGACGGAAGTCATCCGAACCTGAACCATCAATCATGTAGCAAGCCAATGTCCACGGACTTCCGGAGAAGCCAATCAGGGGAACGCGTTGTTTACCATCTTGAATTAATGCCTTACGAATTTCTGAAACAGCATCAAAAACGTATTTAAGCTGATCCATATCAGCGACACGTAATTTTTTTACCGCCTCTTCAGTGCGGAGAGGGTGATCAAAACTAGGTCCTTCGCCTGCAGTAAATTTCAAGCCCAATCCCATTGCATCGGGAATGGTCAAGATATCTGAAAATAAAATGGCTGCGTCCAGTGGAAAGCGATCCAGCGGTTGTAGGGTCACCTCTGTTGCATAAGCAGGGTTTTTTGCAAGACCCAAAAAACTACCTGCTCTAGCTCGGGTGGCGTTATATTCCGGTAGGTAGCGGCCCGCTTGGCGCATAAGCCAAAGTGGGGTTTGATCAACCGCTTCACCAAAGCAGGCTTTTAAAAAGCGATCGTTTGATAACAAAGGAATGTCCACCAACTATTACTTTTTACGACGGAAGCGCGCAATTGCTGCCAACTGTGCCGCTGCCATTGCAAATTCAGATTGAGCCAATGCTAGATCAAAGTCTGTTCCGCGATTCTGCATTGCTTCTTCAGCGCGCTTCTTGGCTTCAGTTGCCTTAGCTTCGTCTAAATCATGACCGCGAATTGCTGTGTCTGCTAATACCGTGACATGATCGGGCTGAACCTCTAAATAGCCCCCCGCTACGAATACAAACTCTTCATCGCCATCCGCCTTTTCAATGCGAACGGAGCCTGGGCGAATTCGTGTAATTAAAGGAGTGTGGCCGTGCAAGATACCAAGCTCACCATTCTCACCGGGAAGCGCAACAAATTTGGCTTCACCGCTAAAAATGGATTTCTCAGCACTTACTACATCGACGCGTATGGTGGACATAATTTCCCTAGATGAGTTCGATTAAAGCTTCTTAGCTTTCTCGATGGCTTCATCAATTGAACCCACCATGTAGAACGCTTGCTCAGGCAGGTGATCCAATTCGCCGCTGCAGATCATTTTGAAACCACGGATAGTTTCTTTCAATGGTACGTATTTACCTGGTGAACCAGTAAACACTTCAGCAACGTGGAAAGGCTGAGATAAGAATCGTTGAATTTTACGAGCACGTGAAACGGCCAATTTGTCTTCTGGTGACAGCTCATCCATGCCTAAAATGGCAATAATGTCGCGCAACTCTTTGTAGCGTTGCAATGTCATCTGGACTTCGCGAGCTACGTCATAGTGCTCTTGGCCCACAACCTGAGGGTCAAGCTGACGGCTAGTCGAGTCTAATGGATCAACCGCCGGATAGATACCTAAAGCAGCAATATCACGGGACAAAACCACGGTAGAGTCTAAATGCAAGAAGGTTGTTGCTGGTGACGGATCGGTCAAGTCATCCGCGGGAACATAAACGGCCTGAATAGAGGTAACAGAACCCGTCTTTGTTGAAGTAATCCGCTCTTGTAATTTACCCATCTCTTCAGCCAATGTAGGCTGGTAACCCACAGCCGAAGGCATACGTCCGAGCAAGGCAGAAACTTCTGTACCAGCCAATGTATAGCGATAGATATTATCAACGAAGAACAAAATATCACGGCCTTCGTCACGGAACGCTTCAGCCATTGTCAGGCCAGTCAATGCAACTCGCAAACGGTTGCCAGGGGGCTCATTCATTTGACCAAATACCATTGCCACTTTATCGACAACGTTTGATTCTTTCATCTCGTGATAGAAGTCATTACCCTCACGAGTGCGCTCACCAACACCAGCAAACACTGATAAACCGGAGTGTTGCTTAGCGATGTTGTTAATCAATTCCATCATATTCACAGTCTTACCAACGCCCGCACCACCGAACAAGCCAACCTTACCGCCTTTTGCGAATGGGCAAACTAAGTCGATCACCTTAATGCCGGTTTCTAGCAAGTCTACGGAAGGCGAGAGCTCATCAAACTTTGGCGCTGGCTGGTGAATGGCGCGACGCTCTTCGGTAGCAATCGGACCCGCGTCATCAATTGGGCGCCCTAAAACATCCATAATGCGTCCCAATGTTGCAGGGCCGACAGGCACAGAAATAGGAGCGCCTGTAGATTTAACTTCCATGCCACGACGCAATCCATCGCTAGCGCCCATGGCAATTGCGCGAACAACGCCATCACCAATTTGTTGTTGAACCTCAAAGGTCAAACCTTTTTCAGCAAATGATTTTTCGCTACTCTCAACTAATGTCAAGGCATCATAAATATTTGGCATGCTGTCACGTGGGAACTGGATGTCCACCACTGGGCCGATACACTGCACGATATTTCCGTTACTCATCGTATTTCTCCGCTTTTAATTCCTGAATTCTTTCGTATTCTTAAACGCTGACCGCTTAAACCGCAGCCGCTCCACCAACAATCTCTGACAGCTCTTTGGTAATAGCAGCTTGTCGCGTTTTGTTGTATTCCAACTGCAATTCGCCAATCACGTTCTTTGCATTATCTGAAGCAGCCTTCATTGAGACCATGCGTGCAGATTGTTCTGAAGCCATATTCTCAGCAACTGCTTGATAAATCATTGCCTCTACGTAGCGCTTTAACAGGCCATTCAAAATTGACTCTGCATCAGGCTCGTAGATGTAGTCCCAAGAATTACCGGCCTTCTCTTCTGGGGCGAGTGCAGCAGGCTCCAGAGGCAAGAGTTTTTCTAAAACAGGCTCTTGTTTCATTGCATTTACAAAGCGAGTGTATGCCAAATAAACAGCGTCAATCTCACCCCGCTCAAAGGCTTGTAGTTGGGCTGTAATTGCGCCAATCAACACGTCCATATGTGGCGTATCACCAATTTGAATGATTTGGGAAATCAATTTTGCTTTTGAGCGGTTTAAAAACTGAAGACCTTTTGAGCCGATGGCAGTGTATTCAATGCCAACGTTGATACCTTGCATATCACGTACTTGGTTTGCAATCAGACGTAATACGTTGGTATTCAAACCACCGCACAATCCCTTGTCCGTTGTAACTAAGATGGTGCCAACTTTCTTAACATCACGAGTTGCCATGTATGCAGGGCGAAACTCAGGATTTGCTTTTGAAAGATTAGCAACAATCTCACGAATTTTTTCAGCATAAGGACGTGCATTACGCATGCGCTCTTGCGCGCGACGCATCTTAGATGCGGCGACCATTTCCATTGCTTTCGTGATCTTGCGCGTGTTTTGTACGCTCTTGATCTTAGATCGTATCTCTTTTGTGCTTG
>JBIISV010000017.1:0-20357 GCA_044340835.1 Polynucleobacter sp. | reverse complement strand
TTAAGGGGCCCATTTAATGTTGAAGCACGTCATCAAGCCGGATTTACTTCAGAGGAATTAGAGCTACTAGAATCACTTGGCGATCAGCGGTCACAAGCAGCATGAAGATTCTTAGCCTCATTCCGCCGATGACCCAGCTTAATACGCCGTATCCCTCTACGGCCTATCTCACCGGTTTTTTGCGTTCTCATGGCATTGATTCAGTCCAAGAGGATTTGGCTTTAGCCTTAGTGCTCGGATTCTTCACCCCAGCAGGCTTGACTGAAATTAAAGAGGCGGCCTTAAAGCTGCCGGAAGAAAATCGTAGTGCCAGTGTCAACTTTTTTCTGGATTATTTTTCTGATTATCAAAATAGTATCGCTCTAGCTATTGCATTCTTACAGGGGCGTGATAGCACTCTTGCCCATCGTATTAATACTCGAACTTTATTGCCGGAGGGTCCCCGTTTTGCATCTTTAGATGCCTATGATGACGAGGAGGGTGGCGATTCATTGGCTTGGGCATTTGGCGCCCTAGGTTCTCAGGACAGAGCCCGCCATCTCGCAACGCTCTATCTCAACGATTTATCGGATGTGTTGCGTGATGCCGTGGATGAGCGTTTTGAGTTTGTCCGCTATGCTGAATCCTTAGCAGGAAGTCAGCCGACCTTTACCCCATTGGCAGATGCTTTGGATGCAAGCCCGACACTAATGGACTTGCACCTTCAGGCGCTGACACAAGCGTCGATTGAAAAGCATCAACCCAGCCTAGTGTTGCTCTCAGTACCATTCCCTGGAGCAATGTACGCTGCATTACGTATTGCTCAAATCATCAAACTACATTACCCCCATATCAAAATTGGTCTTGGGGGTGGTTATGTCAATACGGAGTTGCGTGAGTTAACTGATCCACGTATCTTTGATTTTGTGGATTACATTACCCTAGACTCTGGAGAACGACCTTTACTTGCTCTCATAGAGCATCTGAATGGCAAGCGTTCAGCCGAAAGGTTGGTGCGTACATTTATTCGTAATGCCAGTAATCAAGTTCGCTATATTGCCTGGCAGGAGCCTGATATTCCATTTGAAGAGGTGGGGACTGCCACCTGGGATGGTCTGCCTCTGAATTCTTACTTATCCTTGCTAGATATGCTCAACCCGATGCATCGCTTATGGAGTGATGGACGCTGGAATAAGCTCACTGTAGCTCATGGCTGTTATTGGAAAAAATGTAGCTTCTGTGATGTCAGCCTTGATTATATTTCTCGTTATGAGACGGCCTCGGCTAGCTTGCTAGTAGATCGGATTGAAGCAATCGTTGCGGAGACTGGCCAGACTGGATTTCATTTTGTGGATGAGGCTGCGCCGCCAAAGATCTTGAAAGCGCTCTCCGAAGAGTTAATCCGCCGTAAGGTGATTATTTCTTGGTGGGGCAATATTCGCTTTGAGAAAAGCTTCACACCTGAGTTGTGCGAGTTGTTGGCGCAAAGCGGATGTATCGCCATGTCTGGCGGCCTAGAGGTTGCCTCTGATCGCTTGCTAGATCTCATGAAAAAAGGCGTCTCGGTAGAGCAGGTTGCTAAGGTAACCAAGGGCTTTTCTGATGCCGGGATTTTAGTACACGCCTATCTGATGTATGGCTTCCCAACCCAAACAATCCAGGAGACGGTAGATGCATTGGAGTATGTGCGCCAGTTTTTTGAGGCGGGTTGTATTCAGAGTGGATTTTTTCATCGCTTCACTTGCACAGTGCACTCGCCAGTCGGCAAAGATCCACAGGCCTACGGCATATCTTTAATACCCTTGCCTGAGATTAGTTTCGCCAAGAACGATGTGGCATTTATAGATCCGAGCGGTATCGATCATGATCTTCTTGGCTTAGGCTTGAAAAAGGCTATTTATAACTTTATGCATGGCCTTGGCTTTGAGCAAGATACACATACTTGGTTTGAGATGCCTGGGATTCCACGGACTATGCTTGATCCCAATAAAATAGCCAAAGTTCTACGGCTTATATAAACTATGTGGTACAGATTCACTCAATCGAATAGGCAAGGCAACAATATGAATTTATCTCGACGTACTTTCATCGCATCAGCAGCTTTAGCTCCCATTGCTTGCGGCGGCCTCTCCTACGAGCGTGGAATACCTGTCGCTCAACCAAACCCTCTGCCTGTAGTGCGCCCGCCTCAGGTAGGGCAAGAGTGGACCTATATTAAGAAAGATAGTTTTAGCGGCAAAACCCTAGAGATCATTAATGAGCGTCTTGCCACCATTGGCTCAAGTATTGTGATTGACCGCATGACGGCTGACGGTAATCAATTACCAAGTGAAATTCAGACTTCATGGGGCATGGTTGCTACAAATACCCAATGGCCACGCTTGCTCAACTTCAATCCATCCTTGCCTCTTTGGCCGGAGCAGTTATCTGCAACTTGGGCAAAGCAGTTCAATACGAAGTACAGCATTGCAGGTTACTCTGACTCCAAAATGAATTGGCAGGAATATATGAGCGTGCAGGGTTGGGAAAAAATTACCGTTCCAGCAGGAGAATTTTTGGCCCTACGATTTCAGACCTTAATTAATTATCAAAGTGATGATCCGAATATGGTGAACTGCATCCGTAAGGAAACAGTTTGGTTTGCGCCGCAGATTGGTCGCTGGGTTGCACGTGAAGCATCAGGCTCATATCAAGTTCAAGGACAAATTGGAGCGGTGATTTTGGAGGCTAGCCATCAATGGCAACTCAGCTCTTACAAATAAAGTTGATACAAAGACTTGTTGTATTGTTGTCGCCGGCTGTCCTGGCGGCCTGTATTTCTTCGCAGCCTTACCCAATCTCGACACCCCTGCCACAGCCTCTCAATCCTCCGCAGGTGAGGGCGCCACAAGTCGGTCAGCAGTGGGTCTACAACGTACGCAATGTCTTTAACCAAGAGCTAGTTGATGTTGTGACGGAGAAGGTAGTTTCAGTTGGGCGACAGATTCGTATTGAGCGAAATGGATTAAAAGCAGGGCCGCTGCCTGATGAAATTCAGGAGCCTTGGGGTTATGTTCTGCAAGATCCCCATTGGCAGCCTCCCCAACGGTTTTTACAGCCAATTCCTTTGTGGCCCGAGCAACTGGTTCCCGGTTGGTCTGGTTTTTATCGAAATCGCTATCAAGTAGTCGGTTTTCCAGAGAATGATTACTACTGGAGTTTAAATATATCTACCGTTCAATGGGAGGGTGTTACTGTTCCGGCCGGTCAATTTCCCACCTTGAAATACCGTAATGAGTCTCCCTATTTCACGAGCAATGACTTTGCTCGAGTAGTCAATGTGCGCAATGAAGATGTCTGGTTTTCCCCAGAAATCGGTCGCTGGGTCATACGGCGAAGCTCTGGACAGTATTTATGGCCTGGCATGTCGTGGGGATCGGCCCTGTGGGAGGACTACTTGGAGTGGGAGCTTGTGTCCTGGAAGTAGCTAAAGCGCTTAAAATCCCTACTTAGCCATGTATACCGTTAAAGAACTTTTTCCAACCCTCCAAGGTGAGGGGGCTCACGCTGGTCGTGCAGCCGTCTTTTGTCGCTTCGCTGGCTGCAATCTGTGGAGTGGTCGTGAAGAGGATCGGGCTACTGCAGTTTGCCAATTTTGCGACACAGACTTTGTGGGAAGCGATGGTGCTGGTGGTGGTAAGTTTGAGACTGCCATTTTGCTCGCCGACACGATTGAAGCAGCATGGAATAGTACTTCGGCCGGCCCACAGCAACGCTATGTTGTTTTTACTGGGGGTGAGCCGTTATTGCAACTCGACACTGCCTTGATTAATGTCTTGCACGCCAAAGGCTTTACCGTTGCTATAGAGACTAATGGCACGATCAAAGTTCCGAAAGGGGTTGATTGGGTCTGCGTCAGCCCTAAAGCGGGTTCTGATCTGCTGGTGTTGCAGGCTGATGAGATTAAGCTAGTGATTCCTCAGGCTGGTCATGGCCCACCAGAAACTGTACTGGCCCGATTTGAGAAGATGGATTACCGTAATCGCTTCTTGCAAGCAATGGATGGCCCTAATCTCCAAGAAAATATGGCATTGGCTGTGCGTCTATGTCAAAAAAGGCCCTTGTGGCGCTTGAGTGTTCAGACCCATAAAATGATCGGTATTCGATAAGCGCTTTACCTAGCAATCTTTAAGCACCCAGAAAAGAAAATGACCACTAAGCAAGAAGCTATTTCTATTACCCGCAGACTTGAGTTTGATTCAGGACATCGCATCCCGAATCATGATGGTCAGTGCCGTCATTTGCATGGTCATCGTTATGCTATTGAAGTGACCTTGACTGGTGTTATTGCCGATCACCCAGGCAAGGCGGATGATGGCATGGTCTTGGATTTTGGTGATATCAAGCGCCTTGCTAATCAATATGTCGTGGAGCCTTGGGATCATGCATTCTTAGTGGCAAAAGAGGATGTAGGATTAGTCGATTACCTCAATTCCATTCCCGGTCACAAGACGGTGCTTATGGAGCATGTCCCCACTGTTGAAAACTTAGCTAGTGCTGCATTTGCATTACTGCAGCCCGTGTTTGAGAAGGCTTTTGAGGGGCGACTCAAACTCTCATCCATTCGTCTTTATGAAACTCCCAATTGCTGGGCTGATGTTTCTCACTCCTAAGTAAAATATGCAAGCTGAGCTTGACCGCCAATTTATGCAGCACGCTTTGGATCAAGCTAGGCTTGCAGCAATTGCAGGCGAAGTTCCTGTAGGTGCTGTACTAGTGAGGGATGGAAAAATTATCTCTAGGGGTTTTAATCAACCAATTGCTAATAGCGATCCTAGCGCACATGCTGAGATGATGGCCTTGCGAGCTGCAGCCCAAATTGAATCTAATTACCGTCTTCCAGGTAGTACTCTATATGTCACCCTAGAGCCATGCATCATGTGTGCCGGTGCAATGTTGCATGCGAGAGTGGAGCGCGTTGTATTTGGGGCTGCCGACCCTAAAACAGGTGCAGCGGGAAGTGTACTCAATGTATTCTCAGAAAAGCAGATTAACCACCAGACTCTGGTTGAAGGTGGCATCATGGGTGATGAATGCGGTCAGATACTGCGTGATTTTTTTAAGGGGCGGCGTTGAAGCAAATTCATTTAATTGCACCTTCTGGAGCTAGCCTAGATGCGCGCACTCCATCACTCGGTATTGAGTGGCTTCAGCAACAGGGTCTTGAGGTTCTTAATACAGCCTGCGTAGACCGAGTTGAGCAACGATTCGCTGGATCTGATGCGGAGCGCCTCGCTGAAATGAATCAACTTGCCAATTTATCTCCTGAGGTCCTTGTGTTGGCAATGCGAGGTGGTTATGGATTGCATCGTCTGCTGCCTCATATCGAGTGGGACTTGATTGCTAAAGCGATTCATAAGGGCCTACAAATTTGTGGCCATAGTGATTTCACAGCCTTTCAATTGGGAATATTGGCAAAGAGTGGTGCAATTACCCTGGCTGGACCCATGCTCAATTTTGATTTTGCTAGTCAGGGTGAGCAAGGTGATCACCGTACTCCGAATGCATTTATGTGGGATCACTTTCAAAAGGCAATCCAGAGTCAAACATTGGATTGCACCGTTAAGATGCCGCAGTCATATTTAAGAAAGCCCTCCGCAGGTCATGTTTCTGGAATGCTATGGGGTGGGAACTTGACTGTCTTAGCGGGCTTGGTGGGAACTCCTTACTTGCCTAGCAGTCAACAAACTCAAGATGCTATTTTGTTTCTGGAGGATGTGAATGAGCATCCCTACCGAATTGAACGCATGTTGATGCAATTATTAGATGCTGGTATCTTGGGTAACCAAAGTGCGATTCTTTTAGGTGGATTTTCAGCATATCGTCTTTACGATAACGATCGTGGATATACCTTAGAGAGCGCTATCAATGCAATCAGTAAACGCCTCCCTGACAATATTCCCGTATTAGTAGGCTTACCATTTGGACATCAAGCAGAAAAGCTCACGCTACCAGTGGGCGCGCAAGCGCATGTTCGATATGATGAGACGGGCTTTACTATTCACTCCGAGTGGTGATAGCGCCATGATGAAGAGCCCTCTCTTACAAATAGCAGTATTTTTATTCAGTATATTGACTGTGAGTGTTGCAATGGCAACTGAAGAACCCAAATACTTTGTCTTGGAAAAATCTGAGCCCTTTGAGTTGCGTGCTTATGCACCTCGGATCGTTGCAGAAGTCAAGGTTGAGGGTGATCTAGATTCCGCCTCTAGCCAAGGATTTCGTTTAATTGCGGCTTATATTTTTGGAAAAAACCAGGTCACAGAAAAAATAGCGATGACTGCTCCTGTCGGCATTGAACCTAGCAATGAAAGTAAGAGTGCCAAAATTGCCATGACTGTTCCAGTGAGCATTGAAGGGGCCAAGTCTTTTGAGGGCTCTAGTAATCAATGGACAGTATCGTTTGTGATGCCCTCGGAGTACACCCTTGCTACTTTGCCTAAACCTCTAAATTCACAAGTCAAGATTAGAGAAGTGCCAGCTGAAAAAAGGGCAGTGATTCTGTTTTCTGGTTTTAATAGTCCAGAAAAAACACAAGCAAAAACTCAGCTACTGCAAGATTGGATCAAAACCAAGAATTTCAAGACCACTGGTGACCCTCAATTTGCACGCTACAACCCGCCGTGGAGTTTGCCCTTTATGCGTCGTAATGAGGTCATGATCCAAGTTCTGGATTAGGCTTCCAAACTCTTCAATATAAATCCCGCACCGCCATCTTGTCCAAGAGCCTTGACTAGGATTGGTAGGCTTTCAGCGAGCTGCTTTTCTAATGTCCATGGGGGATTGATGATAAACATGCCGCTTGCTTGAAGGCGGCGCTCCTTAGGCACATTTTCTACTCGCAGTTCAGCATGTAGCCATGATCTTTTATGGCTTGCTGCAATCTTTTTCATGCGATCGGGTAGGGCGGCTGACTCCCTTCTCGATAAGCTTGGATACCAAATGGCATAACACCCAGTAGCAAAGCGGTGTAATGCTTCTTCCAGAGCAGTTTCAAGATAACGGTAGTCTTGTTTATCTTCGTAGGAGGGATCAATTAAGACTAGTCCGCGCCTACTGGGTGGTGGCATCAAACCTTTTAATCTGGTAAAGCTGTCCTCTGCATAGATATCAATTTGCTTTGCTTGTTTGAGCTCGCTCATATTGTGGCGCAAGATATCAATTTCTTTAGGGTGAAGCTCAAAGAGTTTTAGGCGATCTTGGGGTCTTAATAATCCTGCCAAGAGACATGGGGAGCCGGGATATATTGTGATTTCATCTACACTGTTTTCAGCCTGAATACATTGAAGATAATTGGTAATTCCAGGACTCAAGGAATTGGTCTGGGCAAATTTGGCTAAGCGAAAAATACCTTCGTTCGCTTCTTTGCTTACAGTTGCAAATCCATCAACCAGGCTATAGATTCCAGCACCCGCATGGGTGTCGACAATCGTGAGTGCGCCCGGTTTTTCCTGAAGATATTCCACCAAATGAATCAAAATCAGATGCTTCAGAATATCTGCATGACTACCTGCATGAAACGCATGACGATAACTAAACATCCTTAAATCGCTTTGGGCTTTTGTGCTTTAAAAAACAAAGCTAGGGTGATGCTAATTAACAGTACGCAGGCGTATTGCAAAGATTGGTTTAATGGAGAGTCTAAGGTCTGGGTTAGCAGGACGTAGATCGCTGCAAGTCCTCCCAGAGATAGTGAACGGGGGAAAGCTTTCGTGGGCGATAGTTGACTCTCCGGAATCCATCTAGCCAAGATGGCACCAAACATGCCTGACCACACCCCAATAGCGCAGCCCGCTAAAACATCGGTAAGCCAGTGAGCGCCGAGAGCAATACGTGAGAGCCCTGAAAGACTCGCAATGATAAAAATCCACCACAAAGAGGTTCTTTTGTCTCGATCGCTTGCAAAGTAGATTCCGGCTGCTACTGCAAAAATAGTAATCGTATGCCCTGAGGGCATTGCTCGGTAAAGCAACGGCTCTCCAATACGATAAAAATCTTCTAGAGCTAAAGTGCTTGCTGGCCTTGGAAAATCTAAAAATCGTTTGATGATTTGACTTAAGGCGCCACCAATGAGGGAGGCTATAAGCCCAGCACAGAGCAGTCTCGGAGCCAGCAATAAAAGGGGGAAGCATATTGCAAAGATACCCCAGCCATTACCGAGAAAGGTGAGCCAGGTCCATAGGGTATCGGGAATAATCTGGGTATAGCGATTGATCAATAAAAATGTGGGTGTTTGAAGCTCGCCAAAGTAAAGAGCGATTGCTAGGCCAAGTGGCAGTAGTGGCAGGCAGTAAACCCAAAATGAGGCAATTGCTAGAACCGATCTGCGCTGCTCAGTCATGTGTATTAGCGTCCGCGCTCTTGGTCGGCTTCATTTAACTGGTGCACCATTTTTTCTAGCACTTGAGGAACGGTAATCGCCTGCATGCAGACGTTATCTTGGCAAGGTGTTTTGCGATGGTTGGCTGCGCTGACACAAGGGGAGCAGGCTAGATTGGCTGTAATTGGAATCGACTTGCCAATCGAACCATAAAGGGCTGGAGTTTCTGGGCCGAATAGAACCACAGTTCTGAGTGGTGTTACGGCAGAGAAGTGGCCAGGCCCAGAATCATTGGTCACCATGACATCAGACAGCGTATAGAGCGGCGGTAGTTCTGCAAAGCTCACTTGACCAGCAAAGTTCAAAGCATTTTTTATATTCGCTACAACACGCACCTTTTCAACATAATCAAATTCAGCGGGCGAGCCAGTAATTAAGATCAGATCATTGGGGTAGCGCTGATTTAATCCTTGAATTAACTCTGAGAAACGCTGTTGCGCCCAACGCCTTTGTGGCAATAAGTCACTTGCATTGGGGTTCACCAAAATCAAACGTTGCTGACCTTGCTGAAACTGAATACCAGCATCTAGAGCAAGCTTTGCAATGCGCTCACGAACCTGACTTAAAGCTTGAGGATTAATTACTGCTTGCTCTAAACGTATCTCAGAATCTGTAATCTGAATTTTGCTAAAAGGTACTTCAATCTCTTTGGCAAAGGCCGCATGAATTAATGACAGAAAATTCTTCGTAATATGAATATGCGGGTTGTAATGCACTTTGCGAGTTAGCATGAAGCCCCGCCATAATCCCTCACCATGAAATATGTGGTACCCGACACGCCGACGCGCACCGCACAGACCGGTCAGAAGCGCGGTAAAGCGTGAGAATAATTCTAAATCAATGACCGTATCGATCCGATGCTGACGTGCAACGATTAAGAATTTGATGGTGTCCTTAACCAAGCCACCTAAGCTGGAGGAGTCGATCGTGAAGATGTTCTCTGGCTTAACCGTATTGAGCAAAGTTAAGCTAGCACGATTACTCTTAAAGATGAGAAAAAATAATTCCGCACCCCGCGCTTGAGCATTGCGCATAGCAGGGTCTACCAAAATAGCGCTGCCCATTTCAGATAGCTCAATAAAGAGTAATTTTTTGGGTGCATCAGAGCCCCGACTAAAAAGATTCTTTATCCCATCAAGCAGCGCTACAACAGGGCTGGCTACCGCACATAGTGGCACGCCGACCCAGTGGTCAATGGCGCGCATGGTGTTAACGCTAATACTCATAGTGGGACTCTAAAAGAATTATTTCCGTTTTAATAAAAAGTAAGCGCCAGGTAATACTGCTAGCACGGTAATGGCACCATAGCTAATAGATGCCAGGACTGTCATGGAAGGGCTAACGCCCCACAGCGCCAGTACAGAGGAGAGTGTTGCCTCGCGCAAGCCCCAGCCTGAGATACTGATTGGTAGCATCAGTAGAAGACTCAGTGCGGGCAAACCAATCATCAGAGCTTCAATCGGGGCATCTACCCCATAAGCCTTTAGGCAAAATAAGAGCGTCAGAATCGTTAGAGCATGAATGCCGATCGCGAATGCAGCTTGAGCTAGATTCATGGGCCAAGAAAAAGCCAGCTTGATGCCAGGTAGTGCCTTATTCATTTGGAGGCGATCCAATAATTTTTGTAAGAGAGTGCAGCTAGGCCCCCAGGCCAAAATACCTGCAATCAATAAGCCTGAAAAAATCATGATGCCGGTAATGGCATAACCTAGATCTTGACCCCAGGTGGCTAAAGTAGCGCCACCCAAAATAAGGCCGATACCGCCCAATAAATTGTTACCGGCTAAACCAAGCAAGCGGTCCACTAGGACCATCGAAAAACTCAGGCGTAGCTTGGGCGGCGCTTTACCTAAGTCAACAGAGTGATGAAGTTCTTCATCCAACTCTTTTGCTTCGGTCAATTTGCCGCTGCTATTTAGGTGGGTGGCAGTAATGGCGCGATAACTATCGCCACCGAGAGTGCTTGGTAATCCCTGATTAATGAGGCCACCAGCAAAATACAGTGCTACAAAGTCTTTGAGGCTACCCTGAAATCCAACCTTACGCATGAGAAAGCCCCAGCGCAGTCCACCGCAAATAAAGGCGCTGATCATTGTCAAGATAGCAGCTAAAAACCACCAAGGCTGCATTTGAATTTCAGAAACAAATAGCGCATGCCAATCAATTCCGCTAGTCGCTTTCCAGAGAAGGGCAATGGATAGCAAAATACGAATGGTGGGCCAAGCCCGCTTTAGGATTGCTTTCCACCCAGATGTGGCTTTTGGGGCAGCTTGGGGTTGTGAGCTCATAGGCGTAAGGATAATGCCTTGAGCACTGAAGGGCCTAAAAAGGGTCTTGAATTCAGAGAATTAACGCGCTGCGCTACGATCTTGCCAGTTGCGGCAGAGGCTATAGTCAAATGTCGATAAAACCCTTCCAAAGCGGATGATTTCTAGCTTGTCTAACAACTCGCATTGCTCAAAGGCCAAATTACCCCCGATGGGAGGCGTAAATGCCATTCCGGACCAGTTGATAAGTAAGACGTTTGCGCCAGTTGGTAATTGCCCAAACCAGAGATCAAATTGATCTTGTCTTTGGTCTAAAACAAAGACGGGGAAAGGCTGGGCATACCAAGCTGCTCGACTACCAAGTGTCCAGTTTTGCACGGCAATCCCGTTGGCCTTGCTAGCCTGTGCTAATTGAACTGCCTTTTGGCCTGCAATTTTCCAGCCGTAGAGATCGGCAATTGGGTTGGATTTGACGCTCGAACTGTTGATGCCTCCCGATAGCACAAAACCGAATCCCAGTATGCAGATGAATAATTGCCCAATCACTAGCAGGCGAATAGCTAAACGATGTTGCATAGTCCATGCTTTGGCTAGACCAATGCCAGCAAAAGGTGCAAGACAGAACCAGGCAGGAGTGGTCCAGTGCGGCAGGCTACCGCCGCCAGATAGTGAGGCAAAAATAGTAAAGGGGATTACAAAGAAACTGAGCAGCGCGAGGAGGGCCCATCTCTGAGTGTTCATGCAGTTCTTGAGAAATACCAACGCCCCCAAAATCAATAGTGGTCCAAAACACACAATCTGAATACCTATAAAAGCAGCCAGCCTGCGCCATGCCCAGGTCCCACCACTGCCATGAGCAATTTGGTATTTGAATGAGATCCAGTCATTGATCCAGTTCCAGTAAAGCACTGGGCTAATCACAATCAAAGCGATGATTACAGCCATCCAGAAGCCAGCCTTAGTGACCCAGACTTTTTTGGGTGAGGCTAATAAGACTAACAGCAGAGCAAATGCAGTAAAGACGGCAGTGTACTTACTGAGGCCAGCTAAGCCCAGTAGCAAGCCTGTAATCACCCAGTCAGCAAGAGAAAAAGAATCATTGCGCATCCAACGCAAGGCCATCAACATCAAGCCAAGACTGAAAGGGGTAAGGAGAGTGTCGGGCAAAAGACCGATTGCTAAAACATGGGGCAGGGGCGCTGTGATGATTGCCAACACTGCCAATAAGCCGCAGGTATTTGCTGAGGGTAGGCTAGTCGTTAAATAGCCTGAATTACGTCCTTGTAATAGTTGATGGATTTCTAAAGTGACTTGATAGACTAAGAAGGCTGAAACCACCCACAGTAATTCAGGAATCAGGCGAATGACGCCTTCGGATGATGTGAGGGAAATTAGTGGCCACTGTATCCAACCTACCAGTGGGGGATGATCAAAATAACTCCAAGCCAAGTATTTTGCGTATAAGGCGTAATGCGCTTCATCGACAGAAAATTCAAATGAGAAGCCGAGAGCAAAATGCACCAGCGCAGCAATACAAATGCTAATGACAGCCCAGCTTGAGGGTGATGGATGGCGCATGGAGTGATTTTAGACTTACTCCCCCATTATTTGGGACAATCGGAGATATGCCTAAAAGAATTTCACTTAGAAGACTGTTGCTGCTATCTGTTATCGCCTGTTTTTTGGCGGGTTGTGCAGGCTTTGCTGGTAAGTCCATTGAGAACGAGTCTGGACAGCCTTTGAATCTGGAGCAATTGCCCGCTCAAGAAGAGTTACCAAAATTTTCTATTCAGAAACCCCGCAATGCGATGCCAGAGGGGTGGAGCTTCTATCGGATCGCGCCTTATAAGAGAAATACGGTTTACCGTCTCGAGAATTATCAAGGACGAACTGTGCTCAAAGCAAACTCCAAAACTTCGGCTTCAGGTCTTGCAGTAAAGCTGCGCCCACGCTCTGCGCCAAACTTATGGCTTCAATGGGAATGGAAGGCGGTAGGAGCGATACCGCAAGCTGATAATGCGGATAGTCAGCGTGATGATGCGCCACTGCGACTTTTAGTAGCCTTTGATGGTAATAAATCCAAACTTCCCCTGAAAGAAAAGCTGACTTTTGAGATGGCTCATTTAATCAGTGGTCAAGAGATGCCATATGCCACAGTAATGTATATCTGGTCCGGTAAGAATGCGCCCAATACTGTTTTGAATAACGCGCATACCTCTCGAGTAAAAATGATTGTGGTCGACTCTGGTTGGAGCAATATAGGAGAGTGGCGTAAGCATGAGCGTGATCTTGCAGCAGATTACAAATTGGCTTATGGAGAGACCCCAGGCAATGTGATTGGCATTGCACTTTTGACCGACACGGATAACACTAAATCAGAAGTGCGTGCCATCTATGGCGATATTGAGCTTTTACGAAAGAATGGCAAATAACTCAAGCATATTTAGGGTGCCAACGCTTTAAGAGAAGGGCGTTACTTAATACGCAGAAACTAGAGAGTGCCATTGCGCTACCTGCCAGCATGGGCGATAAATAACCCAGTGCTGCCAACGGAATGCCGATCGTATTAAAAGCAAAGGCCCAAAATAAATTCTGGCGAATCTTATTCCAAGTTTTTTTAGAGACATCGATTGCATCAGCAACTAAAGTGGGATCACCCCGCATGAGTGTAATACCAGCAGCTTGCATCGCTACATCCGTCCCGGTAGACATCGCCATACCAACATCTGCAATTGCTAATGCAGGTGCATCATTGACGCCATCGCCCACCATGGCTACAAAATGTTTTTTACCTTCCACTGCAGTTTGCAGTTTCTGAATCATTTCTGCTTTATTACCAGGGAGAATTTGTGCAAAGACTTCATCAATACCGATGGTTTTGCCAACACGCTTAGCGGCAGCGACATTATCTCCCGATAGCATCACTGTCCGAATATCCAATGCATGTAGCGCATTGACTGCAGCTTGAGCATTGGCCTTGATCTCATCCCCAAAGGCAAAGATGGCAATTGGCCTGGGAGTCTCGATGGTATCGGTACCAGCATTCATGAGCACAGAAACAGTTTGACCTTGATCAAAACAGGCCCGCGCTTTTTCTAGAATGGGGGGATATACAGAAGTGCCCTCAAGAGAGGCGACGCTTTGTAAGCGCAGAGTAAGGCCTGCAAAATGACCAGAACTTGGGCTGCCTTCAATACCAATACCGGGTAGTGCCTTACTGCCAGATGCCGGAATTGGTGAAAGATTCTTTTCTTTTGCTGAGTCGAGAAGCGCCTTAGCAAGAGGATGTTCACTACCTAATTGAAGGCCGGCAGCAGCGGCGAGAATGTGATCGATATCGGCAGATGGGGTTTCAAAAGGAAGTAAAGGAAGCAAAGGAAGTAAGGCCAGCATGCGTGGTTTACCAACCGTCAGCGTTCCCGTTTTATCAAAGGCAACGATATCGAGTTTGTGAGCGAGTTCTAATACCTGCGGATCCTTAATCAAAATCCCAAAGCGTGCTGCTACACCAGTGCCAGCCATGATTGCGGCGGGAGTGGCTAAGCCTAATGCGCAAGGGCAGGCAATGACTAGAACGGAGACTGCGCGCAAGATCGCTATAGAAGTCGAGTCAAAGTACAGCCAATTTCCGATGCCAGTGATGAGCGCTAGCAGAATGACGGTAGGTACAAAGATGGCGCTCACTTGATCTACCAGTTTCTGGATAGGTGCTTTTTGAGTTTGAGCATCTTCAACTAGGCTGATCATTTTTGACAGTACGCTCTCAACCCCAACAGCTCTGGCCAACACTACTAGAACACCTTCTCCATTGAGGGCTCCCCCAATGACTGCAGAGTCCAAAGCCTTTTTAACAGGCTCGCTTTCTCCTGTCAGCAAGGATTCATCGACATGGCTAGCGCCTAAAATAATCATGCCATCTACCGGGATGCGCTCACCCGGCAGGACTAAGACGCGATCTCCTGGAAGCACTTGGTCTAAAGGTAAGTCGCGGTATTGAGCCGAACTCACACCAGTATTGCCCTTGAGTTCAAGATCTACATTGAGTACTTTAGCGTGCTCAGGCCAGAGTTTTTGTAGAGCACGAATCGCTTCACTGGTTTCTTGTTTGGCACGCGCTTCTAACCATTTACCCAATAAGACCATGCAGATAATGACGGCTGATCCCTCAAAGTACAGCTCATGCGCATGCGAAGAGCTTAGTAAGAGGTGCAGGCTGAGTCCGTAGGCGGCGCTAGTGCCGAGTGCGACTAATAAATCCATATTGCCAGCACCGGCCATTAAAGACTTATAGCCCGCTTTATAAAAACGCCATCCGAGTACAAATTGCACAGGAGTGGCAAGAGCTAATTGCCACCATCCCGATAAAGACCAGTGAATACCAAATGGCATCAAGAACATGGGTAAGAGGAGGGGGGTAGAAAGTAGAAAGCTGAGAACGACCCGACCTAAGCCATCCCTAGCCCAAAATGAATGGGCTATAGGCTGATTGAGCTTGCCGCGAGGAGAGCTTGCTTGGGCCTCATAGCCTGTCTTTTTAACAAGACTAATGATCTCTGCCAGGCTGATTGAACCAGTTTTAATTCGAATTTTGGCCTGTTCAGTTGCCAAATTCACACTGGCAGCCTCAACCCCAGGAATCTTATAAAGGGCTTTCTCCACGCGTCCAACGCAAGAGGCGCAGGTCATTCCGCCAATATCTAGAGTAAAAAATTCGGAATTAGTCTGATCTATGGCTCTCATGTAGAAGATAATCTACCTTAAGGCGGAAAAATACCATTAACAACTGTATTTTGATAGTTATAAGGAGTTGTTATGTTTACTCTCAAGGTTTCAGGAATGACATGTGGTGGCTGCATTAATGCCGTTACTCGCGCAGTTCAGGCTCAGGATCCTCAGGCTCAGGTTCAGGCGGACCTCGCCACCCAAGTGGTCACTCTTGAAACTAGCCTCTCACCCGAGCTAGCAGCAGGGCTAATAACAGATGCTGGTTTCCCAGTTTCTCAATAGCCCTAAATTCGGTTTTAGCAAATTTTTGCATGTGCGGTTAATCTACCCGCTATTCCATTTTTTGCATGAACGCTAAATAAAAGAGTCTGAGCGTCCTATAACAGGATTGCTCTTCATAGGAGAAAGTTGTGTCACTTACTGTAGAGGCTGTACAAACCGCATTAAAGGGTTTAATTGATCCAAACACCCAAATCGATTTTGTATCGGCAAAGTGCGTCAAAAATTTACGTGTAGACGGAGGAGAAATTAGCCTGGACATTGTCCTCGCTTATCCCGCCAAAAGTCAGTTTGATACGATTCGTAAATCGGTGATTGGTGTCCTGCGCGAATTACCTGGAGCCAAAAATGTCAGCGTTAACGTCAGCAGTCAAATCGTTGCGCATGCAGTGCAACGGGGCGTCAAATTATTACCGGGTGTAAAGAATATTATTGCAGTAGCCAGTGGTAAGGGTGGGGTCGGAAAATCGACTACTGCCGTCAACCTTGCATTAGCTCTTGCTGCAGAGGGCGCGCAAGTAGGCATTTTGGATGCTGATATTTATGGTCCGAGCCAACCAATGATGCTGGGCATTACCGGTAGACCAGAATCGATTGAAGAGAACACCATGGAGCCGATGGTGGGCCATGGGATTCAAGCAAGTTCAATTGGTTTCTTAATCGATGCTGATGCACCAATGGTGTGGCGTGGCCCGATGGTGACCTCTGCATTAGAGCAGTTGCTGCGTCAAACCCGTTGGCGTGATCTTGATTATCTCATTGTTGATATGCCACCGGGTACTGGTGATATTCAGTTGACGCTGGCGCAAAAGGTGCCAGTGACTGGTGCAGTCATTGTGACTACTCCTCAAGATATTGCTTTGCTTGATGCGCGTAAGGGTCTCAAAATGTTTGAGAAGGTCAGCGTCCCGATTGTCGGCATTATCGAAAACATGAGTACCTATGTATGCCCAAGCTGCGGCCATGAAGAGCATGTGTTTGGTTCGGGCGGCGGCCAAAAGATGTGTAAAGAATATGGCGTTGATTTTCTCGGCGATCTCCCATTGAATTTATCGATTCGTGAGCATGCTGATGCAGGTCGCCCTACTGTAGTGGCTGATCCAGACGGAGCCATTAGCACTATTTATAAATCGATTGCGAGAAGGGTGGCTATTAAAGTGGCCAGCTTGTCAAAAGATATGAGTAGTAAATTTCCTAATATCGTGGTTCAGAATACCTAAGGCCTTATGCGTTTTGCTGTGCTCATGCGTAAGCAGTTTGTCGATAATCCCTGGATTTCATTTCGGTGGGTGCCGCATGAAGTATTGCCAGATTTTGGACAATTTACCAATACATCTATCTCGGATAATCAGATCTCTGGGCAATTTTTAGGCCGTGATGAACAGGGGGAGTCCTGGTTGTTTACGGGCTACGAATTAAACCTCTTTCCAGATGAGGCTGAAGGCTACTACCTCAACTTATCAGCGACTCTACCTGCTTGGTTTGTCATGTGGCGCTTAGAGGAGGATATCGAACGCTATATTGATACTCAGTCTATTGAGTTGGCTAAATCTGAGGCAACGATGGCAGTTCCGCACCGCATTAGTGTGAGCTATAACGAAGCAGGGCGTCTATTGGATGGCGGCGAGTCGGTCGATAGCGTACTCTTGTCCCCAGAGCATGCCTCCTGGTTGCAAGAATTTGTTAACGAGCATTACCGTCCTGAGCCCAAAAAACGTCACCGTCCTCAATCATTTAAGGGTGCAAATCGCACGGCGGAGGACTGATGGCTGACGGATTTCTAAATCGCTGGTCTCGACGTAAGCTTGGTGAGAGTCTGGAGCCTGAGAAAAAATCAGCCGAGCAGACTAAGCAAGAATTGGTCAGTGGCCCTGAAGCCAAGAGTCCTTCTGCCGATACTGAAGAGGCTCCCCCATTGGTGACCTTGGATGATGTAGAGAAGATAGATCGTTTTGCTCCAGACTTCTCAGCATTTATGAAGCCCGATGTTGATCCGGCAGTGCAACAAGCCGCTATGAAGAAAATGTTTTCAGATCCGCACTTCAATGTTATGGACGGCTTAGATATTTATATTGATGACTACTCCAAGCCTGACCCCATTCCTCTGGAGATGCTTAAGCGCATGGTTCAGTCCGACATGCTCAATATCTTCCGCAAAGATGGCGATGACGAATCTGAGGCCACCAAGGTAGTCGCTAGCGATCTTCCAGAGTCAAAAGAGCAGGTTTTACCAGTTTCGGACCAGACTGATTTAACATCCACACCAACTCCTATTCAGGGGGTGGGGGAGAAAGACCCCATACCCGTGGATAAAAAAACCAGTTAAGAAGAAATCGATGAGTCAAAAATTAGTCTGTAATTGCAATGGAACCATGCCTTTGGATGCCAAGGCATTAGGTGTAACAGTCCATACTGCATTGTGCAGGCAGGAAATCGGTTCGGCTATCAAGGCAATGAATGGCAATGACTCTCTCGTGATTGCCTGCACTCAAGAGGGCGCCTTATTTACTGAACTAGCACAGCAATCAGAAAAGCCTTTGGTGGCGCCATTGCGCTTTGTCAATATTCGCGAAGTAGCGGGTTGGACTCAAGAGGCTAAGACCTCCAATGCAAAGATTGCTGCTTTACTTGCCATGGCCGATATGCCAGAAGCCGAGCCTGTTCCGGTTGTGAATTATGAAAGTCAGGGGCGCTTACTGATTATTGGGCCTGGTGATCAATCCTTGCCTTGGGCCGAAAAACTGAGCGACTCTCTGGATGTCTCAGTTTTATGTACCGAGCCTGGCGCCTTGCCGATCGCTCGAAATTTTCCCATCTATACAGGTGAAGTAACGAAGTTGGATGGCTATCTTGGTAAGTTTACAGTTGACTGGAATTTACAAAATCCAATCGATCCAGAGATGTGCACTCGTTGCGGTGCTTGTGTTGAGGTTTGTCCAGAGGGCGCGATTGATGATGCGTTCCAGATTGACCTGGACAAATGTAAGTCTCATCGTGATTGCATTACAGCCTGCGCAGGTATTGGCGCTATCAATTTTGATCGAGTGGATCGTCAGCGCAGTTCTGAGTTTGATTTAATTATGGATCTGCGTAGCGATCCGCAGATGCGTATGAGCCAAACCCCCCAAGGCTACTTTGCCCCAGGTCAGGACCCACTAGCACAGTCCACAGTAGCCAATCAGTTGCTTAGTTTAGTTGGCGAGTTTGAAAAGCCTAAATACTTTGTTTATAACGAGAAGGTTTGTGCTCATGGCCGAAACGGTAAAGTAGGGTGCAATGCCTGCATTGATGTTTGCTCCACCGGCGCTATCTCCTCTTTATTTAAAAATGGGCAAGGCACGGTTGAGGTCAATCCAAATCTTTGCATGGGTTGCGGTGCCTGTTCTACAGTCTGTCCGTCCGGTGCAATGCGCTACAACTATCCGAGCGTGCCGCACCAGGGTAAGGAAATTAAAACGCTGGCTACTGTTTTTACTGCAGAGAGTGCTAAAGGCAAACAATCCGCTGCTCCAGCCCTGTTATTACATACGCTCAAGGCGGGAACTCAACTACTTGATTCCCTCGGGCGCTCAGCCCACTTGAGGCCAAAACAATTTGAGGGGTTGCCATCCTTTGTGTTGCCCTACGGGATTGAGCATATTGCCTCTACCGGCTTGGATTTATGGCTTGGTGCGCTGAGTTATGGTTTTGGTGAAGTTGTGTTGCTGTTAACGGGTGACGAAGATCCTAGCTATCGGGCTGCCCTAGAGACGCAAATGGATTTAGGTAATGCGATTTTGGCTGCTTACGGATTTGACTCAAGACTTTCTCTAGTAGCACTAGAGTCTGCTGCTGATCTGCAAGCAGCTTCGCTGGCAATGGGTAAACTTCGCCAACGTGGCGCTTTATCAGCCATTTGTTCGCCCGCTAGCTTTGGTTTGTCTAATCAAAAGCGCGAAACAATTGAGACGGTTTTAGAGCATTTGCAAAAGCAAGCGAAAGTACCGCTGCCAACTGAGGGAGTAGCTTTACCCAAGTCATCCTTTTTAGGTGGCCTCAATATCAATAAGGAAGCTTGTACGCTCTGTATGTCTTGCGTGGGAAGTTGTCCTGAAGGCGCCTTACTCGACAATCTAGATGAGCCCAAACTTTCTTTTATTGAAAAGCAGTGCGTCCAATGTGGTATTTGCGTCCAAACTTGTCCAGAGAAAGCCCTGGATTTAGCCCCCCGTTTGCAGACGGTTGAGCAGCGTAAGCAAAAAGTAGAACTCAACGAGACCAAGCCTTTTCATTGCATCAGTTGTGGCAAGGTGTTTGGAACTGCCAAGATGGTGGATTTAATGCTAATTAAGCTGGGCGCTCATGGCGCCTTTGCTGGCGCCGCCTTGGATCGCTTAAAAATGTGCGGCGACTGTCGTGTTGTAGACATGGTGAACAAAGAACTATGAATGAGCAAATAAAAGAGGGTACCCCCACCGAAATCGGTGATGTGGGTTTACCGGAGGATTTGGCTAGAGCAGATTTATATGGCTTGATTGCGAGGCTCTTTCATCAAGCGCCTGATCAAGAGTTATTAGATCAAATAGCCGCCTCCATTCCAGAGGGCCAAGAAACCCAGGCTGAAGACGCTCCGCTAGCCAAAGTTTGGCATAGCGTGGTTGAGGTGGCTAAATCCAACCCTGCCAAGGCTTGGCAAGATGAGTTTGATC
>JBIISV010000122.1:0-6169 GCA_044340835.1 Polynucleobacter sp. | reverse complement strand
GCCGATGTAGTGGATCAGCGGCGTGATGCATATAAAGCGGGTCAGGCAGATCCGAAGACTTCCTACACTGCCTTGCTCTTTTCAAAGGGTGATGACGGGATTTTGAAGAAAATTGGTGAAGAGGCTACTGAAGCCGTCATGGCGGCTAAGGATGCCCGCAATGCTAATTTAGCCCCTGAGCAGCAAAGGCTATTAGTAGGCGAAATGGCTGACCTCTGGTTCCATTGTCTGATTGCACTCTCCCAATTTGGTTTGCGCCCAGAAGATGTCGTGGCCGAACTTGACCGTCGGCTAGGCACCTCAGGCATAGAAGAGAAGGCGGCTAGAAAAGCTGCTGGCAAGGAGTAGGTGATGTCACATGATCCAAATTGCCTATTTTGTAAGATTTCCAAGGGATTAATCCCGTCCCAAAAGGTATACGAGGATGATGAGATTTATGCCTTTAAGGACATTAATCCAGCTGCCCCCGTTCATTTTCTGGTGACACCAAAAAAACATATTCCCATGCTAGAGTCTGCGGAAGCAACAGATGCGCCATTGCTAGGTAGAATGATGGAATTAGCACCGCGTCTCGCCAAGGAGCAGGGTTGCCGGCCTGGAAAAGATGGTGGCTTTAGATTGGTAGTGAATAATGGTGCAGATGGTGGGCAAGAGGTTTATCACTTGCATTTGCATGTGATGGGCGGCCCCCGCCCCTGGAAAAAATAGTCCGAGGAGAAAAAAATGGGTTCATTTAGCATTTGGCATTGGTTAATTGTTTTGGTGATCGTGATGTTAGTTTTCGGCACTAAAAAACTGCGTAATATTGGCACCGACTTGGGCGGAGCTGTTAAAGGCTTTAAGGATGGCATGAAAACACCTGAAGGTGCAGAAGAGCCGAAAGAGCAAATTCAGACTGCAGCTGCGGCAACAGAAAAAACTGTGGATGTGCAAGCTAAAGACGTGAACAAGTAAGTTCAGACTGAAATAATGCGCACTTGTAATGATTGATCTCGGAGTTTCAAAGCTTGCACTCATTGCAGTAGTTGCATTGGTAGTGGTTGGTCCGGAGCGTCTACCTAAGATTGCTCGCATGGTAGGTAATTTATTTGGACGAGCACAACGCTATATGGCGGATGTGAAGTCTGAAGTGAATCGCCAGATGGACATGGAAGAATTCAAAAAACTGCGCGAAGAGAGCACTTCAGTCTTTAAAGACATGGAAAGCAGTCTTCAGTCAACCATGCAAGAGGCTGGTGCCAATTTGAGTGACCAGGCTGATATCTATGAGAGTAATTTCACTAGAGCGCCCCTAGATGAAAAAGAAGTGCTTAGCAAGTCAATCCGTCAAGGGCGCAAGAGTTGGGGTGTAAGGCGTGCCGCTAGACCCGTTTGGTTTAAGCGCTCAACGGGTATGCGCACTCGCGTGCAATCTGGCGCTGCTCGTATGAAGCGTTTTCACCATAGCGCCGCCAAGTAACTCGATACCTCAAGCAATACGCTTAACTTAAATATTATTTAGATGACTCAACAAAACTCACCAGAAGATTCAGGCTTACAAGAATCTTTTCTATCGCATTTATTTGAGTTGCGTGATCGCATTATTAAATCGGCCTTAGCCATTATTGCCGTGTTTGTTTGCCTAGTGTACTGGGCGCCTGATATTTTTCATTTGTTTGCACAGCCGCTGCTGGACTCCTTGCCTTCGGGCGGAAAAATGATTGTGACGGATGTTACGGGATCATTCTTTGTGCCCATGAAGGTCACGATGTTAGTCGCATTCTTAATCGCATTACCGGTGGTGATGTATCAGCTTTGGGCCTTTATTGCCCCCGGCCTGTATCAACATGAGCGAAAATTAATTGTGCCTTTGATCGTCAGCAGCTATAGCTTATTTCTTTTTGGTATGGCGTTTGCCTATTTTTTAGTATTTCCTACCGTTTTTGAATTCATGGCAAGTTACAACGCACCGCTTGGCGCTGAAATGTCGACCGACATCGACAAGTATTTGAGTTTTGCTATGA
This sequence comes from Polynucleobacter sp., assembly GCA_044340835.1. Lineage (GTDB taxonomy): Bacteria > Pseudomonadota > Gammaproteobacteria > Burkholderiales > Burkholderiaceae > Polynucleobacter. The sequence goes on along the minus strand of JBIISV010000122.1, from coordinate 4,166 downwards.
ACACCTTTTTAGCTTTTGGCGTTACCTTTGAGGTACCAGTTGTAGTAGTGGTACTGGTTCGCATGGGAATAGTGTCACTCGCTAAGCTCAGAGAAATCCGTCCCTATGTCATTGTTGGCGCATTTGTAATTGCTGCAGTCGTGACGCCGCCAGATGTTCTTTCTCAGCTACTACTTGCGATCCCGATGACCCTGCTTTATGAGCTGGGATTATTGATTGCCCGCTTCTATGTGCCTAAGCCCTCAGAAGATGACGAGCCAAGCGATACGCAATCTAAAGGAGCCGACCCTCAAGCGACTGCTTGATCTTGGGAAAAGGTGGCGTTAAGCCATTCTGTTACTCGATCCAATCGATAACGCCTCTGTCGTAGATTGCCCTCTAGATCGGGTTCACTGCTTGAAAATGCTTTGCCAGCGGCAAGCAAGGAGCGGCGCTGTTGAGTACTATCTATTTGAATTAGTCTAGGCAGTATCTTGGGCAGCTCATGCCGAATATCGACAACGATGCAGTGCTCATGTTGCAGCTGACCGACTTCACACAACAGTAATTCTGCTTTGCTTAAATTAAATTGATTGGCAATGATGAGGCGATGGCATAGCAAAATCCACTCCTCATCTAATTTGCGTTCTGCATAATGATTTAAGGCTTTTTCGGCATAGGTAGCGAGCTCATGCCAATCATTGCTTTTCGCGCTAGCAACGTTTTCTAATACTTTGCCAAGCAGTTCTGTTGCTTCAGGCACACCTTGTTGGTGTGCTTGCCAAATCCAATAGGAGGCTTGTAAGCCCCGAACTTTTTCTTCAATTTTTTCTCGCTTACGCCACAAGTTTGCACCCCTCCTCAGCTGGGCTTGCGCATGGCCTAAATCTGCTGCACGATCAAAGCATCGATCGCTTTCGGCTGCATCATATCCAGAGAACTGTGGACGGCGATAGATTTCTCCTAATGCAAACCAGGCATCACGATTACCATCTTTAGCGGCTAGCTCTAGCCAGTATGCCGCTCTCTTTAATGAGGCATTCGATTTATTTGAACCACCCTGGCCAGTAAGCGGTTCAACATCAAAGCGAGCTAACTTGAGTCCGATGGTTAATTTAGCGACCGTTAAACCCAACTCCGCAGCTTGCAGAAGTGCATCTTCATTTTTATCTGCAATCCACGCATTCCAAAGTGAAGAGAGAGCCTCATCTTTGGGTTGCAGTTTAATCAGCAACTCTTTTGCGCGTACCGTGAACTCCGATTCTGTTTTAGCCAAATCTAGTAAGAATTGTTTGGCTAGCTTTTGGAGGCCCGCAAATTCATTATTGATTTCTTGGCCCATCATCCATTGCGATAATTCTTTTTGGAGATCCTTTTTGTCGGGATGGAGTAGCAGTTCTGCCAGTTGCCATTGCGCCGCTCTACTTTGAGGTAAGCCTGCCTTGGCGATTTTCCAAAATACATTCCAACCAAAAGAAAACGCGGGCGAATATAGGGTGCTTGCCAATGGAACTGTAGATATTTTCTCAAAAAAAACTAAAACTTCTGGAGGCCATTTAGCATTAGCAGCATTTTCCACGGCACTCGATGGGTTGGATTTAAGTACCTGATCCTGCATAGCTAAATAAGATTTTTCTAGCCAAATCAAGGCATTAGCCGGTTGAATGGGTGTTTTAAAGGCCCCGGTTAAATACGCTGAGGCTAAATTCTGTTGTGCAGAAACATCACCTAGGCGGGCTGATTGGAGTATTTTTAAGAATTCGCGGCTTGCCATTTAACAATTTTGGCATTCCAGCGATCAAAAAGACAGAAATCAAAGCCCTTGTTGCCCTGATACAACGAAGAAAACCAAAAAACTGCCTTTTGACAAGCAAAAAGAACTCCTAATTACCCTTACCTGAGGTCTAGCGGGGCAAAACAAGCAAAATTCACAGGTCCCAGTTTTATTTGGGCATTACTTTCAATTTATGGAGATTTAAAGAATGAAAAAATCGCTATTAGCAGTTGCAGCAATGGGCGCGTTTGCGTCAGCAGCTCAAGCTCAGTCATCAGTGACTGTTTACGGTATTTTGGATGCTGGTTACAGCAATACTTCAACCCGTGTTAATGCTACAAAAACAAACACTTCTACTATTGGCCAAGACGCTGAAACAAATAGCCGTATCGGTTTTAGAGGCACTGAAGACTTAGGTGGTGGCACTTCAGCATTCTTTACTGCTGAAACAAACATCACAATGATGAACGGTGGCTCACCTTCTTACAGCACTGTTAGCAATACAACTGCTAACCAAGGCAACGCATTTGGCGGAAACCGTCAGGCATTTGTAGGTTTGAGCAAAAAAGGTATTGGTAGAGCTGCTCTTGGTACTCAGTACACAGTACTTCATGACGCTGTTACTTCTACAGACGTTGGCCAAAGCAATAACGTAATCGGTTCTGTGATTCGTCCAACCGGCGCTGCTGGTGCTAATGCTGCTGCTACAGGCGCACAAGGCGACCACCTTGTTCGTACAACGAACGCACTCAAATTCAACAGTGATAAGTTTGCTGGTTTTGGTTTGAATGCTATCTATATTCAGAACAACAATAATTCAACCCAAACTGCTGCTCAAGGTACTAGTTCGATCGCTGGAGCAACCGCGGTCTATGGCAACAATAACTACAATGGCTATGGTTTATCTGCTGACTACAGATGGAAAAAATTCAATGCAGTAGTAGCTTATAACTCAATCAAGCAAGAGCAGAGTTTTGTTGGTCAATCAGGAATGACAGCTGCGTTGCCAGGAACTGAGGCCTTGGGCACACAAACCAATATTAGGATGAATGATACCTATGCTGGAGCAGTTTATGACTTCGGTATTTTGAAGGGCTATCTTGCTTGGAGCAACCGTAAAGCAACAGGTGGATTGAATTCAGATAATTATATCAATCGTAGCGCTCAACAGATTGGTGTTCGTAGCTTCATTACTCCAACAATCGAAGGATGGGCTTCTATTGGTAACGGTAGATATAAGGCGGCCGGTGTGGGAGCTCCAACAGCTAACTTCAATGCATGGCAGTTGGGATCTAACTACTTGTTAAGCAAGCGCACAAACTTGTACGCGATCTATGGCCAATCTTTGACTTCAAGCACAAGCGCACAAACTCAGGGCGCAGCTGGTAGTCAGTTCGCACTGGGCGTACGTCACACTTTCTAATTGAATGCTAGCGCAAGCTAGTTAAAATTAGTTTGGTATTAAATTAACCCACTGTGGAAACACGGTGGGTTTTTTAATGTCATGAATTCATAGGTAAGCGGTTTGTGTCATAAACTCATTGGTGGAGCGAAATGAAATTTCTATTTAATATTTCTTGTATTTTTTCTTTGGCTGTCTTGCTTAGTGGCTGTCTTGCGAGTACCAGTTCGCCTGACGGCATTAGCTGTAATTACGAGCCAGGAAAGCCCATTTATGAAATGCCATTAATTTGTCAAGGTCGCTAGCCCAGACTAGCTGAAGATGATGTTGAATTAACCCGCTATATTTTCATAGCAAGTTAATTCCAATCTATTTTTTTAAGCTATCTCTGATCTCTCTGAGTAACTCAATATCTTCCGGTGTTGGTGGGGCTGGTGGTGCATCCATGGCACGCACTCTATTGACCAACTTCACCATTTGGAAAATGACAAATGCTAACAAGATAAAGTTGATGGAGATGGTAATAAAGTTGCCATAGGCAAAAATAGGGACACCAGCCTTCTTTAGAGCATCAAAAGTTCTGGGGACCCCCTCGGGCGCATTGCCAAGGACTACAAATAGATTGGTAAAGTCAATATGACCCCCGAGCAGGGTAGAAATAATCGGCATCACAATGTCGTTCACCAGAGAATCGACAATCTTCCCAAAAGCACCACCAATAATGACGCCTACTGCTAAATCAATCACATTGCCTTTGACAGCGAATTCCCGAAATTCTTGTAGAACACCCATAAGCACCTCTCTTTTGTCTCAGATTGTAATTAACTCAAGATTAACCCCATAACTTTGATGTGCGGCTCATTTTTACTTTAAAATCTTACCTTTAAGCAATTTCCACCTATAAATGCTCTATCGAGGAATTTTGTAAATGAGTGACAAGCCCTGTATGGACAAAGATCGTCGTAATTGGTTAATCGCCACTTCAGCGGTCGGCGGCGTTGGTGCGGCCGC
>JBIISV010000016.1:0-20818 GCA_044340835.1 Polynucleobacter sp. | reverse complement strand
CACGATTAGATAATGGGAGGTAGTTAAAGAAACGGCGGAGCATCATGATTGCATCCACGTCGTTCTCAAACGCTAAATCGCATACACCTGAAATAGTAGAGTGCGTTATAGCACCGCCTAACTCCTCAGCAGTCACGTCCTCATGAGTCACAGTCTTGACAACCTCAGGACCAGTCACAAACATGTATGAACTGTCTTTCACCATGAAAATGAAATCTGTTAGCGCCGGAGAATAAACAGCACCGCCTGCTGATGGTCCCATAATTAAGGAAATTTGTGGGATCACACCAGAGGCAGTTACATTACGCTGAAAAATCTCTGCGTAGCCACCCAAAGATGCAACTCCCTCTTGAATTCGAGCGCCGCCGGAATCATTTAAGCCAATCACTGGTGCACCCACTTTGACGGCTTGATCCATTATTTTACAAATTTTCTCAGCATGAGCCTCTGAAAGTGAACCTCCCAAGACAGTAAAGTCTTGTGAAAATACAAAGACGAGGCGGCCATTAATCATGCCGTAGCCAGTGACAACGCCATCACTTGGAACAGTTTGATCGGCCATACCAAAGTCGTGGCAACGATGCTCTACAAACATATCCCACTCTTCAAAAGTACCCGCATCTAATAGGAGCTCAATACGCTCACGCGCAGTGAGCTTACCCTTAGCATGCTGGGCTGCAATCCTCTTTTGTCCACCCCCCAATCTGGCAAGCTCACGTTTTGCTTCGAGCTGTTGAATAATCTCCTTCATTACTACTCCTTAGAAAAATTCATGTCCCATTGCTTCAAGTAAACGTCTCGCAGCAACAGAGGCGTCCATGGTTCCTTGATTTACTTGAGTACTTAGGTTAGGCAAAAGTGCTTGTACCGCTGGGTGATTCTGAAAAGCATTTTTAAGTCCTGCATCAATTCGATCCCACATCCAAGCGCCAGATTGGTTTTTACGGCGCGCCTGTAGTTGACCATTCGCATTTTGTAATTTCTGAAAATGCAGAATTTTTTCCCATAACTCGGGAACGCCATTGCCCTCCAATGCGCTCAATGTCATGACGGTCGGATACCAATATGCTTGATCATGCAAGGAATGATCTGGATTTCCCTGAAAACCTAATAGACGCAAGGAACTCGTAATAAATAATTGCGCTCGCATAGCGGCATCGGGGTCAATGTCTACCTTATTAATCACAATTAGATCGGCAATTTCCATGACCCCTTTCTTAATTGCTTGAAGATCGTCTCCAGCATTAGGTAATTGCATGAGCAAGAACATATCCGTCATACCGGCAACCGCAATTTCGCTCTGCCCAACGCCTACTGTTTCAACAATAACTATGTCAAATCCAGCGGCTTCAGCGACCAACATCGCCTCACGGGTTTTTTCAGCAACGCCACCCAAGTTGCAAGATGAAGGACTGGGTCTAATAAAAGCGCTGTCCAATACTGATAGCCTCTCCATGCGAGTTTTATCACCCAAGATAGATCCACCAGAAATACTAGAAGAAGGATCGATTGCAAGCACGGCAACGCGATGACCTTTGTCTATCAAATATAGGCCCAGGGTCTCAATTAAGGTAGATTTACCAACACCAGGAACCCCTGATATACCGAGACGAAAAGACTTGCCAGTTTTAGGTAATAAGGTGTTGAGTACTTCATCGGCACGCTTACGATGGTCCATGCGAGTTGATTCAAGTAGGGTAATGATCTTGGCCAAAGCACGGCGCTGTGCAGACGAACTTTTACTAGTGAGATCATTCACTAAGGCTTGGTCAACTGCATTGAGCATGCTAATTTACCCTTAACTAGTCAGAATCATTGTGGCTTTGCAGACTTACGAATCTGCTCCAGCACATCCTTTGCAGACGCAGGGATCGGTGTGCCAGGACCATAAATACCCTTTACCCCAGCCTCATACAAAAAGTCATAATCCTGCCTTGGAATAACTCCACCTACGAAAACAATAATGTCATCAGCACCCTGCTTCTTGAGCTCGGCAATAATGGCGGGGACTAAAGTCTTATGTCCAGCAGCCAGGGTCGAGATACCAAGAGCATGAACATCGTTCTCAATTGCTTGGCGAGCACACTCCTCTGGAGTTTGAAACAAGGGGCCGATATCTACGTCAAAGCCTAAGTCAGCAAAGGCAGTGGCAACCACTTTGGCGCCACGATCATGACCATCTTGACCTAATTTTGCAATCATCACGCGCGGACGTCTTCCAAAATCTTTTGCAAAATCTGCAATCTCTAATTTCAATTTATCCCACCCTTCCGCTGAGTCATAAGCAGCTGCATACACACCCGTCACCTTTTGAGTATCGGCGCGATGACGCCCATAAGCTTTTTCTAAGGCATCAGATACTTCTCCAACCGTAGCGCGTAAGCGGACTGCTTGAACAGCTAACTCTAATAAATTACCTGTATTGTTCTCTGCGGCCTCGGTTAACGCATCTAATGAAGCCTCTACTTTCTTGCCATCACGCTTTACTTTGATATTTTTCAGGCGAGCGACCTGGCTTTCGCGGACTTGATCATTGTCAATCATTAAGACGTCCACTAGATCCTCTTTACCAAGCTTATATTTATTGACCCCAACAATCACATCTGAACCAGAATCAATCTTCGCTTGTTTCTCAGCAGCTGCAGCCTCAATCTTCAGCTTAGCCCAACCACTTTCGACTGCTTTGGTCATGCCACCCATGGCATCTACTTCTTGAATAATTTCCCATGCTGTATCAGCCATCTCTTGCGTAAGATTTTCCATCATGTAAGAACCAGCCCAGGGATCGATTACGCTAGTGATATGCGTTTCTTCCTGCAGAATCAATTGAGTATTTCGGGCAATGCGACTTGAGAATTCAGATGGTAGAGCGATCGCTTCATCAAATGAATTGGTATGCAAAGACTGCGTTCCTCCGAACACTGCTGCCATTGCTTCAATAGTCGTACGAACAACATTGTTATAGGGATCTTGTTCAGTTAAGGACCAGCCTGAAGTTTGGCAATGGGTTCGTAACATCAATGATTTTGGATTTTTTGGGTCAAATGACTTCATGATTCGCCACCACAAGAGTCTTGCAGCACGAAGTTTGGCAACCTCTAGGTAGAAGTTCATGCCGATAGCGAAGAAAAAGGAAAGGCGGCCTGCAAACCCATCGATATCTAAGCCTTTAGCTAAAGCTGTTTTGACATATTCTTTGCCATCTGCGAGCGTGAATGCCAATTCAAGAACTTGGTTCGCACCCGCTTCTTGCATGTGATAACCCGAGATTGAGATCGAGTTGAATTTGGGCATGTACTTGGCGGTGTATTCAATAACGTCCCCGATGATGCGCATCGATGGCTCAGGGGGGTAAATATAGGTATTACGCACCATAAACTCTTTCAGAATGTCATTCTGAATAGTTCCCGATAGCAACTCTTGTTTAACGCCCTGCTCCTCGCCAGCCACAATATAACCAGCCAAGACAGGCAGCACTGCGCCATTCATCGTCATCGATACAGATACCTTATCCAATGGAATGCCATCGAACAAAATCTTCATATCTTCTACAGAATCAATTGCAACTCCAGCCTTTCCAACATCGCCCGTTACTCGAGGATGATCAGAGTCGTAGCCACGATGCGTTGCCAGATCAAATGCAACTGATACTCCTTGACCACCGGCATCCAGAGCTTTGCGATAGAAGGCATTGGATTCTTCCGCAGTTGAAAATCCCGCATACTGACGAATTGTCCATGGGCGTACAGAGTACATCGTTGCTTGAGGACCACGCAAAAAAGGCTCGAAACCCGGCAATGAATGGGTGTACTGGAGGCCTTCAATATCTTCAGCGGTATACAAGGCCTTAAGATGAATTCCATCTGGCGTCTGCCACCCCAATTTATCTACGTCACCCTTGGGTGCTGACTTTTGGGCTGATTTTTTCCAATCATCTAAATTGCTATCTGGCATAGTCGGCCATTTTCCCGATGAATTTGAATCAATCTCTTTTTTATTTCCACTCATAAAGCGCTCCTAGTTGGCTTTATTGCAATGTCACTTAATTAATAAGGCTATTTTGCTTGACTTTTTCCTATTTGTCCAGATATTGTATACATAATTATGAATACAAAACTAATTAATAGGCCCCTTTATGAGGATGTTGCAGAGCGACTACGCGAGCAAATCTTTGCCCATGAATTGGCTCCAGGCAGCTGGTTAGACGAGCAAAGTCTCGCATTGGCATTCGGAATTAGCCGTACCCCAATGCGTGAAGCAATCAAAGTATTAGCTTCAGAGGGGCTAGTAACCACCAAAATGAATAAAGGTGCATACGTTACGCAGGTCGACAGACAGGATTTGGAACAAATATTTACCGTTCTATCACTCCTGGAGGGGCAAGCTGCAAAAGAAACGGCCATTAGGGCTACTGAGGAGCAGTTAACGAAGCTAGATGACCTACATCACCGCCTAGAAAAGGCTGCAGCGGATCGAGATTTAGAGCAATTCTTTGAAATTAATGTCCGGTTCCATGACTTGATTCAGGAGATCGCTGGCAACGAGTGGATGAACGGGGTCATTAATGATCTGCGCAAGGTTCTTAAGCTCCAAAGACGGGATTCTTTGAGTCGCAGCGGTCGATTGTTGAGCTCTTTAGTCGAGCATCGAGAAATACTCCAAGCCATCCTCAAAAGAGACCCCTTGGCTGCAGAAGCAGCTATGCGACAACATCTCGCTCGGGGCTTAGAAGCTACAAAATAAAAAAGTCTACAGAGCTTACTTCTTCACCACAAAATTACCTGGTAATGAAGCGATATAAGCAGCGATATTCTGCATATCGGCATCGGTCAAAGTTTGAACCTGAGAAGACATTACAGCGTTATTCCGCCCAAACTGAGGATTACTATTGCCAACTTTATAGGCGCGCAAAGCATAATAAGTATAGTCAGCATACTGTCCAGCCAGCTTTGGGTATACCGGAAGAATCGGGGTATTCAAACCCACTCCATGACAAGCGGCGCAATTGGCCTTCTCTACAAGGGCTTTACCTTTATCAACGCTAGATGCTTGAGCTAGGCCAATGCTAGAAAATAAAATGGTGGTGATTAGTGCGAATTTCATAATCTGTCTCTGAATATCACTTCAATGGATTTTTGGGTGAGCTGGCAGTTTGCGCAGCATAGTACTCGCCAATATCAGCCATGTCCTGCTCGGACAAGCTAGCTGCGATTGCTCGCATGGATGGATGCTTTCTTTCCCCTTTTTTATAAGCAGCTAAAGAGCTAGCAATATAAGCTGCATTTTGACCGCCTATCATGGGTACTTTGTAGACCAAAGGATAGTCTGCGCGATAGTCTGGAATAGCGTGACAACCAGTACAGAGCCAAACCTTGCCTTGACCAGCTTGGGCTGAGCCTTTGACGTCTTGGGCTTGAGCAGCAAATCCAATAAAAGCCAAAGATGCGCAAAGGGTCAATTGGGAAAGAATGAGGTGTTTTTTCATAGAAATCATTATTAATGAGTTTGATTTAGATCAATTTGCCAAGAGTATAGCGGAGACGGGCAAAGATTCTCAATTTCAGACTCTGAAATCGCTAAAAATGGTCAAGTGACCAGGTCTTTTTACCTATACTTAAGCTATACCTAGAGACAAATTGACTGTGCACAACAATGACAAAAACTAAATCTCGCTTTGATGGCTCGCAAAGCTATGTAGCCACGGATGATCTGAAACTGGCTGTCAATGCCGCCATTCAACTCCAACGCCCTCTTTTAATTAAGGGCGAGCCAGGAACTGGTAAAACCATGCTGGCTGAGGAAGTTGCAGCAGCTCTCAATATGCCTTTGATGCAGTGGCACATTAAGTCAACCACCAAAGCCCAACAGGGCCTTTATGAATACGATACAGTTAGCCGTTTAAGAGACTCCCAGCTCGGTGATAAAAAAGTAAATGATATTCGCAACTACATTGTGAAGGGTGTCCTCTGGCAAGCATTTGAGGCAAATGAACCCGTTGTTCTACTCATCGATGAAATTGATAAGGCAGATATTGAGTTCCCAAATGATCTCCTGCGAGAAATTGATCGTATGGAGTTTTATGTCTACGAGACAAGAGAGCTGATCAAAGCAAAGCATCGCCCACTAGTCATCATCACTTCAAATAACGAAAAAGAATTACCAGATGCATTCTTACGTCGCTGCTTCTTTCATTATATTTCTTTTCCAGATGCAGAAACAATGCAAAGCATTGTCGATGTACACCATCCACAGATCAAGCAAGAATTACTGGAGGCCGCCCTTAAATCTTTTTACCAAATCCGCTCTTTACCGGGATTAAAAAAGAAGCCCTCTACTTCAGAATTAATTGACTGGCTAAAGCTCTTGTTAGCCGAAGATATACCAGCAGAGGCCCTTTATAGTAGCGAAGAAAAAGTAATAATCCCACCACTACATGGCGCCTTACTTAAAAATGAGCAGGATATTCATCTATTTGAACGCTTAGTCATGATGAATCGCAATCACCGCTGACAAGATTTTGAATTGACTAAGTCATGCTAATTCAATTCTTCCTGAATTTAAAAGAAGCGAAAGTTCCCGTATCTGTTCGGGAATTTTTAACATTACTCGAGGCCTTAAAAAATGGTGTTATCGAGCCTTCAATCAATCAATTCTATCAGTTAGCACGCATGACTTTGGTGAAGGATGAGCAATACTTTGATCGCTTTGATCAGGTCTTTGGCGCCTATTTCAATGGCGTAGAAAAAATCATTGCCTTAGCGCCAGATATTCCGTTAGATTGGCTTGAGAAAAAATTACAGCGTGTATTAACAGAGGAAGAAAAATCTGCGCTCAAAAAACTAGGTGGTCCTGAGGCCTTGCAAAAACGTCTGCAAGAGCTCATGAAGGAGCAAAAGGATTGGCATGGTGGTGGCAGCAAATGGATTGGTGCTGGTGGTTCCTCTCCATTTGGTCACAGTGGATACCACCCAGAGGGAATTCGTATTGGGGGAGAGAGTGCTGGCAATAGGACGGCGATCAAGGTCTGGGAGGCAAGAGAATTTAAAGACTATGACAGCGACCTTAGCCTAGGAACACGTAATATCCAAATAGCACTTAGACGCCTTCGTCGTTTTGCCAGAGAAGGCTCAAGCCTTGAGTTGGATCTCGATAAGACCATACATTCCACCGCAGCCAATGCCGGCATGCTAGATATTCAAATGCGGCCTGAGCGACATAACCAAGTCAAAGTATTGTTATTAATGGATGTAGGTGGGTCGATGGATGATCATATCCAACGTATCTCCGAATTATTTACTGCAGTCAAAAATGAATTTAAGCACCTAGAGTACTACTACTTTCATAACTGCGTGTATGAGAATCTATGGCAAAGCAATCGTCGTAGACGTGATCAAATCACTGCCACTCAAGATATCATTAATCAGTATGGATCTGACTACAAACTGATTTTTATTGGTGACGCCACAATGTCTCCATATGAAATTCTCAGTCCCAATGGTTCAGTGGAATACAACAATCGAGAGGCTGGCGCAGCATGGATTAATCGTCTCATTGATCACTTCCCCCACTTTGCCTGGCTTAATCCTGAGCCAGAATCCGTCTGGCAATATCGTCAATCCATTGACATTATGAAAGGTTTAATGAAAGACCGCATGTATCCCGTAACTGTAAATGGTCTTGAAAATGCCATGCGCCAGCTTTCGAAGTAGGGCCAATGAAAACCACATCAACGACCGCCTCAATATTCTCGATCTTGAATTACTCCCCTGGGTGCCGGGATTTAAGAACTAGCGCACGCTCAATTTATGGATCTGGATGTCTTCTGGCGTGTCGACATCCTGAATGAATGCCTGATTTGGAGTTTGCATCATTCGCACATTTTGAGGATACGCATCCATGTAAGTGCGACAAACCATCCCAGGTGTAGTTAAGGTATCTAGTACGGCCTGTTTAGAAAATAGAACCGGATTGCCGCGTTGCCCATCAACCATCGGCAGAATCACCTCCTCACCCTTCACACGTTGAGCATATTCTTCCAGCAATTCCCGAACTTCCTTTGTACCTACCTGCGGTTGATCCGAAAGAACGACCAGCAACGCATCAAATTCGCCTATGCAGGATTCGAGCCCCAAGCGAACGGATGATGCTTGACCTTTTTCTGGGGTGATATTGCGCACCGCCTTCATGGGGTAAGTCACAGTAGTTTTGATCCTGGCTAACTCAGCTTCAATCGCTTCCGCATGAAAACCAGTCACCACCACGCATTCAACTGGATTAAATTCCTCAATAGCCTTGGATAAATGCTTCATTAGGCTAAGGCCCTCTTTGCAAAGTAAGACCTTGGGGTATGAACCCAGCCGACTGCCCTCGCCTGCAGCAAGCAATAAAACGGTAAGGCGAAATCCTGGGGCTTGGGCAGGTAGGTTGGAACTTGTCATTAAGGTGATAATAAATACATTGGTGGCAAAAAATAAGAAATTTAAAAAAATTGAAAACTGGAAATGAATAGTACTGATTTAAGCGTATTAAAAGCAGCGGTAGATTGGCTCAACTCTGGCCACAAAGTCGCTATTGCTACTGTTGTCCAAACTTGGGGCTCAGCTCCCAGGCCAATTGGCTCCTGGCTAGCTATTAGGGGAGATGGTCAAGTCACAGGGTCGGTCTCTGGTGGATGTGTTGAAGATGACCTTATTCGGAGAGTTCGAACTGAAATCTTGACTAGGGATTTCCCAGAAATGGTTGTCTATGGGGTAAGTCAAGAAGAGGCGGCCCGATTTGGCTTACCTTGTGGTGGCACCCTAAAATTACTAGTAGAACCAAAGCCTGAGCTAGCAATATTGGAGGCTATTCTAGTCGCAATCTCCAACCACCAAATTACCTCCCGCACTGTAGATCTGAGTAGCGGAAAATCGACACTTGATTCTAGCAATCGCAATGACGCCTTTATCTGCAATGACAGATTAATGAAAACCATATACGGTCCACGCTGGCGCATGGTTATCATTGGTGCAGGCCAGCTATCACTCTATACAGCAGACTTTGCCTTAGCATCCGATTTTGATGTGATCGTGATTGATCCGCGGGAAGAATATGCCGAAGGCATTAATCGCGAGCATATTCAATTTATAAAAGGCATGCCAGATGATGTGCTTTTAGAAATTGGCGTCGATTCTCATACTGCTGTAGTCGCTTTAACTCACGACCCCAAGCTAGATGACATGGCGCTGATGGAGGCTCTAAACTCACCCGCTTTTTATGTAGGCGCATTAGGTAGCAAGATCAATACTGAGAAGCGGAAGGCTCGCTTACTAGAATTTGATGTGACTCAGGAGCAAGTAGAGCGACTTCATGGTCCAGTAGGTTTGTTCATCGGCGCCCTCACCCCACCAGAAATCGCTATATCGATTTTGGCCGAAGTCATTGCCGTCAAATATGACGCACCTATAAGCAAGAAAATCTAGCTTAATGAAAACCCTATCACTAACTTGATTAGATTTTTTATCCTTTGTAAGGATAAAGCTAGAACGTGCAAGTTAATTTGCTTTTAACTTTCCGTCCTTCAGTCTTGGCTCTACGAAATGACCTTTGCGGGCACGATTACCAGCAAAGGACTTCAAGGTTTTAGCATCAAGACTTAACTCGGTAGGCTTGCCTGCACGACCAGCACCAGAATAGGTAGCGCCATCAGTACCAACTGCGATTGCAGAAGCCAACTTCTCCTTATCATCTAGACCCATTAAGATCACCCCTTTACCACCAGTAGGTAAACGCTTGAGTTCATCTAATGGAAATACTAGTAATTTAGAGCCCTCTGAAAGGCAGGCTACTTGTTTCATGCCAGCAGTCACTTTGGCAGCGCCAAGTGGAGCATCACCACCGGGAAACTTGCTATCAACACCCACAAAAGATTTGCCTGCTTTATTACGGGTAGTCATATCGGCAACATTGGCCAAAAAGCCATTGCCTGATCTGGTGGAAATTAAGACCAAATCATCCGCTTGACCAGCGTAATAGGCCACCATCTGAGATCCAGCAGCCAGGTTCACAAAGCTCGTCAATGGCGAGCCGTCACCCCTAGCGCCAGGTAGCTCACTAACTGGCACGGTATAAACGCGACCGTCACTTCCGAAACCTTGTATGACATCGACAGTACGACATTCAAAGGTACTGTAGAGGGCATCGCCAGCCTTGAAACTGAACTGAGTTGCATCATGATCATGACCTTGGCGAACACGAACCCAGCCTTTTTGAGAGACGATCACGGTAACCGGCTCATCTAAGACCTTGGTTTCTGCAATAGCGCGCTTGTCTTCCTGAATCAGAGTGCGACGATCATCTCCAAAATCCTTCATATCAGATTCGATTTCTTTGATGATGCGCTTACGCAGCACAGTATCGCTTTGCAATAGCCCCTGGAGATCATCACGTTCAGACTTAAGCTCTTTCAGCTCTTGCTCAATCTTAATGCCTTCCAGGCGCGCTAACTGACGCAAGCGGATATCCAAGATATCTTCTGCTTGCCGATCACTAAGTTTGAACTCTTTGATTAGATCAGCTTTAGGCTCATCGCTATTACGAATGATCTTGATAACCTTATCGATATTCAGAAGAACGATTAAGCGCCCCTCCAAAATATGCATCCGGTCGTTCACTTTTCCTAAACGATATTGAGTGCGACGAGTAACGGTAGCTACCCTGAAAGAAATCCATTCAGAGATAATTTCTTTCAGGCCTTTTTGACGAGGACGGCCATCCGTACCAATCATCACCAGATTCATTGGTGCGTTGGACTCTAAGGAAGTATGGGCTAGCAATAAGTTTGCAAAATCATTGACATCAATGTTTTTGCTCTTTGGCTCAAATACCAAGCGCACAGCTGCATCTTTGCTTGATTCATCACGAACACCATCAAGCACATTCAAGATGGTTGACTTGAGATTACTTTGCTCGGGAGTCAATGTCTTCTTGCCAACTTTAACCTTAGGATTGGTAAGCTCTTCAATCTCTTGTAAAACACGCTGTGATGAAGTGGATGGCGGCAACTCATTGATAACAATTTGCCACTGGCCACGAGCCAACTCTTCAATAGACCAACGGGCACGCACCTTAAGACTACCGCGACCAGCTTCGTAAATCTGCGCAATTTCTGCTGAAGAAGAAATAATTTGACCGCCGCCTGGATAGTCAGGGCCAGGCATGATTTCTAGAAGCTCTGAAGTACTCATTTTGGGAGACTTCATTAGGGCAATAGCAGCGCTAGCTACTTCATGTAAATTATGCGAAGGAATCTCGGTCGCCATTCCAACCGCAATGCCGGATGCCCCGTTTAAAAGAACAAAAGGTAAGCGCGCCGGCAATAACTTAGGCTCTTGAAAAGAGCCATCATAGTTAGGAGCAAAATCTACCGTACCTTCATCGATCTCGCTAAGCAATAAACCCGCAATTTTCGTTAAACGTGCTTCCGTATAGCGCATTGCTGCTGCACCATCACCATCCCGTGAACCAAAATTACCTTGGCCATCGATTAGCGGGTAACGCAATGAAAAACTTTGTGCAAGGCGAACCAATGCATCATAGGCCGATTGATCACCATGGGGATGGAATTTACCCAGCACATCACCCACTACGCGGGCACTCTTAACGGGTTTGGCATCAGCACGCAATCCCATTTCGCTCATTGAGAACAGAATGCGACGTTGTACTGGCTTTTGACCATCAGATACATCAGGCAAGGCGCGCCCCTTAACAACGCTAATTGCGTAATCAAGGTAAGCACGCTCTGCGTAGACAGCCAGGGTTAAGCTGTCTTTATCATCTTCATTCAATTCAACAATTTTTGGATCATGTGGATCCTTGGGGCCACCAGCTTGTGCTGAAATCGGCTTGTCGACTTCAACAATGTCTATTTCAATAGGCTCGCCAGCAAATAAATCCGCTTGATTAGTGGAGCTAGTACTGCCTGGAGTTTTTTTAATTGCCATTAGATATCCGCCTCCACTTCATTACCGCGCTCTTCCAACCAATCACGACGTGCCCCGGATTCGGATTTACCCATCAACATATCCATTGTTTTAATTGTTTCATCTTCTGTCCATGAGCCTAATGTCACTGGCAATAAGCGACGGGTATCTGGATTTAAAGTGGTATCCCACAATTGCTCTGCACTCATCTCACCCAAGCCTTTGAAGCGGGAGATTTGCCAAGCAGTCTCTTTAACTCCATCTTTTCGTAATTTATCTTCGATTGCTTGTAGTTCATTTGCATCAAGGGCATATATTTTTTGGGCCGGCTTTTTACCACGTGCTGGCGCATCCACTCTGAATAGGGGTGGTCGAGAAATATGAATGTGTCCTAACTCAATTAGCCTGGGGAAATGCTTATAAAACAGGGTAAGTAGCAATACTTGAATATGCGCACCATCGACGTCTGCATCTGACAAGATGCACACTTTACCGTAACGTAAGTTTGATAAATCGGGGTTGTCATTCGGGCCATGAGGATCAACGCCAATTGCCACAGCAATATCATGCACCTCATTATTGGCGAATAAACGATCGCGCTCTGCTTCCCAAGTATTCAGGACCTTACCGCGCAAGGGCAGAATCGCTTGATACTCCTTATTACGGCCCATCTTCGCCGAGCCACCCGCTGAATCACCCTCAACGAGGAAGATTTCATTTAGGCCAATATCTTGACTCTCACAATCAGTGAGTTTTCCAGGGAGGACTGCAACTCCAGATGATTTTTTCTTTTCTACTTTTTGCCCGGCACGGGTTCTCGCTTGAGCCTGCTTAATCACCAAGTCAGCTAATTTCCGACCGTAATCTACGTGTTCATTTAGCCAAAGCTCTAATGCTGATTTAGCATAGCCAGAAACTAAGCGTACCGCATCCCTCGAATTCAAGCGCTCTTTAATTTGGCCTTGGAATTGAGGATCCAATACCTTCGCTGAAAGAATGAAAGAGGCACGGGCAAAAACGTCTTCCGGCATCAACTTCACTCCCTTAGGCTGCAAGGCGTGCATTTCAATAAAACCTTTGACTGCGTTAAAGAGGCCTTCACGCAATCCGCTTTCATGAGTTCCACCCGCAGGTGTAGGGATGAGATTGACGTAACTCTCGCGCACTGGCGCACCATCCTCGGTCCAGGTGACCACCCAAGCAGCGCCCTCACCCTCTGCAAAGGAATCGTCTTCACCATTACCGGTGGCGTATTGTTCACCCTCAAACGGAGGAATCACTTCTACACCATGACCAGCTTGAGCCATGGCTTCATTTAAATAACCGCGCAAGCCTTGGGCATATTGCCAGGTCTGACTCTCACCAGACTTTTCTTGAATCAGCGTTACCTTGACGCCCGGCAATAAGACTGCCTTTGAACGCAAGAGTCGAATCAGCTCAGGCATTGGAATGGCAGCGCTATCAAAATACTTACCATCTGGCCAAGCGCGCACACGGGTACCGTGTGATTTCTCATCCTTGCCAGCAGGCATAGTTTTGAGCTTTTCAATCACCCTGCCATCAGCAAAGGTCAGAGTCGATATTTTGCCCTCACGCCATACCGTGACCTCTAAACGCTTGGACAATGCATTCGTTACAGAAACGCCAACGCCGTGTAAGCCACCTGAAAAGGCATATGCACCACCACTGCCTTTTTCAAATTTACCGCCTGCATGAAGCTGGGTGAAAACAATTTCAACAACTGGCAGCTTCTCAGTAGGGTGCATACCTACGGGAATACCGCGCCCATCATCCTCCACGCTCACACTGCTATCAGCATATAAAGTCACAATGATGTGCTTGCCAAATCCGCCTAAAGCCTCATCAGAAGCGTTATCCAGCACCTCCTGAATGATGTGCAAAGGGTTATCAGTTCGGGTGTACATTCCAGGCCGCTGACGGACGGGTTCGAGACCTTTCAGGACCTGAATTGATGATTCGCTGTATTCGGAAGTTTTACGAGTAGCCATGCGCGCAAATTGTAGTCATGTCTGAAGTGAAACCTGAATTTTCCTGAATTACCCCTAATTTCATGCCAAAATCAAAGGATGGGAGCCTTAAGTCATATTCGCGTTTTAGACCTGAGCCGTGTTCTTGCCGGCCCATGGTGCACACAAAATCTAGCTGATCTGGGCGCTGACGTCATTAAGGTCGAAAAACCTGGCGAAGGCGACGATACCCGTCACTGGGGACCCCCTTTTGCCCGAGATCAAAGTGGTCACGAAACCTTAGAAAGTGCTTATTTCATATCAATAAACCGGAATAAACGCTCAATCACCGTTGATATCAGCAAACCCGAGGGACAAGAGCTTATTCGTCAACTTACCAAAGAATCTGATGTGGTGATCGAAAACTACAAGGTAGGCCAACTCAAGAAATACGGTCTTGACTACGATAGCCTAAAACAAATAAAGCCCGATTTAATCTACTGCTCTATTACTGGGTTTGGTCAAACCGGACCCTACTCAAAGCGCCCTGGTTACGACTTTATAGTCCAAGGAATGGGCGGTTTCATGAGTGTCACGGGTGAGGCGGATGACTTTCCTGGGGCTAGCCCACAAAAGGCTGGGGTAGCCATTGCTGACATCTTTACCGGCATGTACGCCACCACCTCTATTTTGGCGGCAATTGCCTATAAGAACCATACTGGCGAGGGTCAATACATCGACTTAGCGCTTTTAGACACGCAAATTGCAGTGATGGCCAATGTGGCAAGCGCCTATTTATGCTCAGATGAAATCCCCAAACGCTGGGGAAACGCCTCCCCAACAATCGTTCCCTATCAAACACTTCCCACTTCAGATGGCTGGATGATTGTTGCTGCTGGTAATAACAGTCAATTTAGACATTTCGTGACAGCAGGCAATGAGGCTCATCTAGCAGATAACCCACTCTATTCTGAAAATCCAATGCGGGTACAGAATCGTGATCAGTTAGTGCCACTCTTGGAGGCAATGACTCGCAAGAAGACGAGGGCCGAGTGGATTGCCTTGCTTGAAAAAGCAAACGTACCATGCGGGCCGATTAATAATTTTCAGGAAGTATTTGAAAACGAACAAGTGAAGGCCCGTAACATTCAGATCCATGTACCCCACCCCACCGCTGGCAATATGAAGTTGGTAGCTAGTCCAATGCACCTTTCGAAAACTCCAGTTGAGGTTCGAATGGCGCCACCAACACTAGGTCAACATACAGAAGAAATCCTGCGCGAAAAATTGGGGCTCAGCGCGCAGGAAATTGAATTACTTAAGAAAAATGGGGCAATCTAATCAAGCTTGCCTATTTTTCTCACTACCTCATTCATTTTGACAATATCTTTATCCCAGAAGGCCTGAAATTCTGGCTCATCTAGATAATCAATTGGACTACCTGCATTTCCAATGATTGACCGAATAGAGTTGTCATTCACAGCAACCCTCAATGCATCTCGATACTTTTTAACGATTGGCTCAGGAGTATTTTTTTGCACAAAAATTCCGGTCCACTGGTTATATTCAACCGGAATTCCAAGCTCTTTAAGAGACGGAACCTCAGGTAGCACTGCCATTCTGCCTGTTCCAGTATGCGCTAGAGCCCGGAGCTTCCCAGCTTTAATATTTTGAACTACCGTAGATGGGCCGCTTGCAACAATATCAACTTCACCGCTCAGGACAGCTAAGACTGCAGGACCAGCACCAGCATAAGGGATATGAACAACAAAGATGTTTTGATTGGTCTTTAACATCTCCATTGGCAACTGCATGGTTCCATAATTTCCAGAAGAACTAAAGTTGTATCTGCCGGGATTCTTTTTAGCATCTGCAACGAACTCAGCCATGGTTTTCCATGGCGCTTCATTCTTCACAACTACGACCAATGGATCAGATGTGATACGACCAATGGGCCGCAACTGATTGGTCGCATAGGAAGCAGTTTTTCCCGCAATCTTATCCGTCTCTGGAATAGTTGAAACGGAAGACATGGCAAATAAAACGTTATAGCCATCTGGCTTTGCTTTAGCTACGTATGCATTACCAATCCCGCCGCCTGCCCCCGGCTTGTTTTCCATAATGATCGGCTTATCAAGACTTTTAGCCATGCCATCGGCAATGGGTCTGCCAACAACTGTCGCAACCCCACCAGGTGCAAAGGGAATAATCATTGAGATGGGTTTACTAGGCCATGAATCATCCGTTGCCGCCGATTGACTATAGGCAGTTTGGCTAAACGTCGCTATTGCAAGTAATAAAACGCCTAATAAGGTTGGCACCTTATATGTTTTTTGACCGCTATTCATAGTGTCTCCTTGATTTTTCTTATAACCCGACACAGACGTACTTCATCTCGAGATATTCATCAATACCCCAGGAACTACCTTCCCTGCCCAGCCCTGATTGCTTGACACCACCAAATGGACCCACTTCATTAGAAAACATTCCAGTATTAACACCGACCATACCAAATTCAAGCGCCTCTGCAACCCTCCAGATCCGACCAATATCTCGACTATAGAAATACGAAGCCAACCCAAACTGGCTGTGATTGGCTAACTTAACAACCTCTTCATCGGACTCAAATGGGATAACAGGAGCAACAGGACCAAATGTTTCCTCGTAAGCTACAAGCATAGAATTATTCGCATTCGCCAGAATGGTAGGCTCGAAAAAGGTGCCTCCCCTCTCAGCAGACTTTCCACCTAAGACCAACTTCGCACCTTTAGCTAAAGCATCGGCAATATGATTTTGAACTTTAGCAAGCGCTTGCTCATCAATGAGTGGACCCTGTGTAACACCTGGCTCTAAACCATAACCTACTTTGATGGCCTTCGTTGCTAAGGCAAATTTTTCTACAAATTCATCATGGACTTTTTTGTGAACATAAAATCGATTAGCTGCAACACAAGCTTGGCCAGCATTACGGTACTTAGCAAACATGGCGCCAACAACAGCGCTATCAATATTGGCATCTTCAAAAACAATAAATGGAGCATGGCCACCCAATTCAAGGGCAACTTTCTTCACTGTGGGAGCGCACTGCATCATCAACAATCTGCCAACTTCGGTTGAGCCTGTAAAGGAGAGATGCTTCACAATCGGAGAGTCGCAGAGAGCCTTGCCAATCGCAATTGAATTATGAGCATCAGCAGTGAGAACATTAATTACGCCATCGGGCACACCCGCTCTTGAAGCAAGCTCTACCAATGCCAGTGCTGATAAAGGCGTTTGCTCAGCAGGCTTGATCACAATGGAACAACCAGCGGCAAGTGCCGGAGAGACTTTTCTGGTGATCATTGCACTAGGGAAATTCCATGGTGTGATCGCAGCACATACACCAATTGGCTGCTTAAGCACCATCAAGCGTTTATCTTCCCAAGTTGTACTGGGAATAGCACCCGTTACGCGCTTGGCCTCTTCGGCGAACCACTCAATAAAGGAGGATCCATAATGAATTTCTCCTTTGGCTTCAGCCAAAGGCTTACCCTGCTCCAAAGACATGATGATGCCAAGATCTTCAGTATGTTCTGTAATGAGATCAAACCATTTACGTAAAATTGCAGCACGCTCTTTGCCGGTTTTGGCTCGCCACAGTACAAATGCACCCTCTGCCAATGTAATTGCATTCTGAGTATCTTCAATATCAAGATTGGGAACCTTTGCAATCACTTCACCAGTTGCAGGATTGGTCACTGAAAACACTTTTCCAGATTTGGCTTGAACCCATTTACCGCCGATAAAGGCATCGCTTTTTAGGAGGGTTTTATCTTTTAACAACGAGCTAATTTGATCTACTGCAGACATAAAAAATACTCCAAATAATCTAGTAAGTGGCAAAATTGCTTAATCATTAGAACAGGGGCTGTAAGCCCCAGCATTAGTAATAACCCTTAGTAAAATAGTTCATCCAGTGCACTAATTAGAGTGAATATCAAACATCTCACATTAAGAAATGCATTGAAAAATTATTCTGCGCCAAAAGCCAAATCAAACAATGAGTTCACCAGCCCTGTCGCCAAACCACCTATCCCTAAAAAAGTTATTGATCTTTGGTGGCCTCATGGTGGCTCTTTCCATGGGTATTCGTCATGGGTTTGGACTATTTAATCTTCCCATCACCTTAGACAATGGTTGGGGACGAGAAACATTCGCCCTCACAATCGCATTACAAAACCTGATTTGGGGTGCTGTTCAACCCATCACTGGCGCACTCGCAGATCGTTATGGTGCCCTCAAAATCATGGTGACTGGTGGGGCACTTTATGCAATCGGTTTAGCGGGGATGGCAATCTCCAGCGAGGCATGGAATTTTTCACTTGCGGGCGGCTTGTTGATTGGTCTTGCACAAACGGCAACGACCTATAGCGTTATTTATGGCATCTTAGCTCGCAATATTTCTGCTGATAAGCGGGTGTGGGCCATGGGCATTACTGCTGCCGCTGGATCATTTGGACAATTTTTGATGATTCCAGTTGAGCAAGGCTTACTCACTCACTTTGGCGCTAGTGATGCACTATTAGCGCTTGCACTAATGGCTAGTCTAATGATTCCCATTGCATTCATGTTGCGTGAACCTAGTGCTGATCACATCAAACAACACAGCAATCAAACTCTCAAAGAAGCTTTAAAAGAAGCGATGAGTAATGCTAGTTTTAGGCTTTTGACTTTAGCTTATTTTGTATGTGGATTTCAGGTGGTATTTATTGCGGTTCATTTAGCGCCCTACCTCAAAGATTTATCCAAGGTCTATCCCGAAGTTGGCGCACCTGTTGTTGCTACTACTGCACTTGCTTTAATTGGACTATTTAATATCTTTGGGACCTATAGCGCCGGAATATTAGGTCAACACTTTCCGAAACGGTATTTACTATCAGGCATCTACATCATGAGATCGATTGCCATTATGGCTTTCATCTGGCTTCCTCTGAGCCCAACAACTACCTACCTCTTCGCGGCAATCATGGGATTTTTGTGGCTCTCCACCATCCCCCTAACGAATGCGATTGTGGCGCAAATCTTTGGTGTGAAGTACTTCACGATGCTGTCTGGCCTGGTGTTCTTCTCACATCAACTAGGTAGCTTCTGCGGCGCCTATTTTGGGGGTTATTTATATGATCGAACTGGCTCCTATCTCATTGTCTGGAACATGGCGATTGGATTGGGTATCTTTGCATGCTTGGTCAATCTTCCCATTAAAGAACGTGCGATTATGCGAAGCGCCGCCGCCTAAGATGTTGGATATGACTATGAAACGTTTCCTAATAAAGGCGTTCACGTGTATAGCAGCAGCACTCATGCTGGGGATGATTTTTATTGCATACTTTGCGCCTGAGACAATGATTGCAATCAGCAATCAGGTATGGGCGCTGTGTGGTTGGTAAATTGAGGATGCGCTACAGATACATGGATAATGTATTTGCTTAGCACTATTTCATGAGTCAGTATATTGATTGTTTGATATAGATTTTTTAGCTTTTACTTTACTTTTTATCTTTTCTCGCCGTAGCACAATGGATAGTGCACATGCCTCCTAAGCGTGGGATACAGGTTCGATTCCTGTCGGCGGGACCACTTCAGAATAAATACTTATCCACAGCTTGTGTGGATAAATCCCCAATAGTTTTCGTAAGCCTAAGATTTGTATAGAGTCACCTAGCTTGCTTAAATTATGAGCATCCACCAGAACCAAAAAAGATCTGTAAAAATCGATTGACACCTTTAATTTACTTGTCCATTTTCAACAACTTTTTCCTAGCCTGCAATTCCCTTACACTTCAGAAATGCATAAACTGAGCACTAGCACCATCGCAGCCTTAGAGGAGATGCTCCAAAATACGGCAAGATCGGCTCCTCACGACTTTTTACCTATCCATTTTTTGGGGGGTAGCACCGCTGGACAAGTCATCGGTCACTTAAGCCCCGATTTCGCACCCTATTTACAGGAATCCCTCGCAAAAAGTCCCATTTCGCATGTCGATATGAGTCAAGGGCAGCTTGTCATTCACAATGCGAAACCTATGGACTTGTCGAGCAGCTTGGCCAAAATGGCGGATCGCATGCATCAGGGTGGCTTTATCCCTGGTTGGCGGCAAGAGGATTTCGCCTGGATTGACCAAAATGGTCATGAATATTTCCGTCTAGAGCGTGCTGCATTTCGGACTTTTGGATTTCGTAGTATGGCAAGTCATGTCAATGGCTACACCAAGGCTGGCACCATTTGGTTAGGACGGCGTAGCGAAACTAAGGCCACTGACCCAGGTCGCTTAGATAACCTAGCGGCAGGGGGTATTGGTGCAGATGAGACTCCCTGGGTTAATGCCCGACGGGAGCTTTGGGAGGAGGCAGGCGTTCCGCCCCAGATTTCTGAGCAAATCGAACCTGTCGGTCGTATTCATATGCGGCGCCCCATTCCAGGTCGGGGCTTTCATGATGAGCAGCTCTATATCTATGATTTGGAGCTTTCAGAAAACTTTATCCCTACGAACCATGACGGCGAAGTGAGCGGCTTCATTGAAATCTCACTTTCAGAGGCTGCAGCCCGTATTTTGGCCGATGAATACACTAGCGATGCCGCTTTTGTGACGGCGGATTTCATTTTGCGCAATGCCAAAGCAAATTAGACCTCCCTTTTGGCGGGCGCCTTGATTTTGATCATCGAACTCTAAACTAATTCGTGGTTAAATAGAATCTAAGGATGAAACAGGGGTGCCCTCCAGTGATTTTTAGCTACGAGGTGCTGAGAAAGACCCTATAACCCGATCCAGGTAATGCTGGCGTGGGGAGTTTTCAATCAGACCATCACCCGGTTTCGTCCATCTAAATTAAGTCAGGAGATGGACATGAGTG
>JBIISV010000015.1:0-20856 GCA_044340835.1 Polynucleobacter sp. | reverse complement strand
GGTTCTCGGGGATAATCCTAGGAATTGCTTACAAATGAACCCGAAAAAATACGGGACAATGAGATTCTTCTAAGGGGATAACAATGCGCTTAATTCTGCTCGGTGCACCAGGTGCTGGTAAAGGAACGCAAGCCCAGTTTATTTGCGAAAAATTTGCCATTCCACAAATATCGACTGGTGATATGTTGCGCGCAGCCGTTAAAGCTGGAACCGAACTTGGCATTGCCGCTAAAAAAATTATGGATGCCGGCGGACTTGTTTCTGATGACATCATCATCGGCCTAGTAAAGGATCGCTTAACTCAGCCGGATTGCAGCAAAGGCTATTTATTTGATGGTTTCCCAAGAACCATTCCCCAAGCCCAAGCCATGAAAGATGCTGGCGTACCAATCGATTACGTACTCGAAATCGATGTCCCATTTGATGCCATCATTGATCGCATGAGTGGTCGTCGAGTTCACCCAGCCTCTGGTCGTACTTATCATGTGACATTCAACCCGCCGAAGGTTGATGGTAAGGACGATGTCACTGGTGAAGCCTTAATTCAGCGCGATGACGATAAAGAAGAAACCGTTCGCAAGCGTTTGCAAGTCTATAACGATCAAACCCGTCCACTAGTGGATTACTACTCTACTTGGGCAACCCAAAGCAATGCATCTGACAAAGTAAAAGCTCCAGCCTATCGCAAGGTCAGCGGCACTGGTAACGTGGATGACATTACTGCTTCTATCTATGCAGAATTGAAATAACCACCATAGTCATCAATGAGAGGGGCTGCTTTTGCAGCCCCTTTTCCTTTTCTTAAGCATGCACACTGAGCTTCATACCTAATGCATGTATTACTTTTGTAACCGTTTCAAATCGCGGGCGTGCCTCAATCTTTAGTGCTCTG
Source organism: Polynucleobacter sp. (assembly GCA_044340835.1). Lineage (GTDB taxonomy): Bacteria > Pseudomonadota > Gammaproteobacteria > Burkholderiales > Burkholderiaceae > Polynucleobacter. Next base: position 19,964 of record JBIISV010000015.1, on the reverse strand, counting down.
TAAAGCGACTCCCTAGTAACTCCGCTTTTCTTAGCGATAGCACTCATTCCTTTTGCTCTTGATATATCACCAATTGCAGCAACAAACAGAGCTGGGTCACCATCCTCTAAAACGGCATTTAGATATCCAGCAATATCCTTTTCCGTTTTCAAGTAATCAACAACATCGAATTTTGGTAAATCACTAATTTTGATTTTTTTCATATGCCCCCTAGGCAACTAAGATTGACCCTATTTGATTGTAATCAATTGATTACAATCATCCAACTAAACCCCATCTATGAAATGGTTGAATATAGGGATCTTATGTAATATTATCCTTTTTACATAACTTTACATAAGATCCCTATATATGGACCCACGTAGTAATCCATTCTCACCGGGCGCAGGCTCAGCACCACCAGAACTGTCTGGACGAGACAAAGTGATTGAGGACGTTTCAATTGCCTTGCATCGCATTAAAAACGGTCTATCCGCAAAAAGCATATTGATGGTTGGTCTTAGAGGAGTTGGTAAAACAGTTCTGCTCAATAGATTAAAAAATGATGCCGAATCTGAAGGTTTGGTATGCGTTCAATTTGAGTCTCCTGAAGATCGCAATCTACCTGCAATGATTGTTCCAAGCCTTCGGGCAGCCCTACTCAAACTCAACCGATTGTCTGGATTAGGTGAAGCTGTTTCTAAAGCGGTAAGAATTCTTGGTAGCTTCATATCGTCAGCAAAAATTAAGTACGAAGGTATGGAATTTGGCTTTGAATTGGGAGTAGAGCCTGGCATTGCCGATACCGGGGACCTCGATTACGACCTATCGGAGCTCTTACAGGCGATTGGCGAAGCAGCTAAGGAAAAAAATACTGCGGTTGTTCTGTTTATCGATGAACTGCAATATGTTCCAGAGCTTGAACTGGCGGCCCTGATTTCTGCCCTCCATGCATGTGCTCAAAAAAAGTTACCCGTGGCTTTGGTGGGGGCTGGCCTCCCGCAGTTAGTTGGAAATGTCGGAAGAGCTAAGTCTTATGCCGAACGATTATTTGATTTTCCTGAAATAGGCCCACTGCCACCAGAAGCCGCTACTTTGGCCTTGCAACGCCCAGTCAACCAACATCAAGTAAGGTTTGAAGTTGGGGCTATTGATGAAATCCTAAGACAAACTAAAGGTTACCCATATTTTTTGCAAGAATGGGGCAGCATGTGTTGGGGGGTTGCAAAAACGCAGATCATTACAGAGGAAGATGCTCTAGCGGCTACGGAGCTAGCAATACTGCAATTGGATTCCAGTTTTTTTCGGGTCAGATTTGACCGCTGTACCCCTATGGAGAAAAACTATCTAAGGGCTATGGCGGGCATCAACAGTACAACGCCAAGGTCAGGAGATATTGCAATCGCATTAAATAAAGCCGTTCATCAAATTGCGCCACTAAGACAATCCTTAATCAGCAAAGGAATGATTTATAGCCCAGCTCATGGAGACACAGCGTTTACAGTACCTCTTTTTGCAGACTATATGAAACGAATGTTGCTGTAGCTACTTCAACTCTTTCAGCGCGCTCTCAAATGATTCAATATCAGCAAAGCTTCGATAGACTGATGCAAAACGAATATAGGCAACCTTGTCTAGACGCTTGAGTTCACGCATCACTAACTCACCTACGCGCTCACTCGGGATTTCTTTTTCGCCAAGACTCAGAAGCTTTTCCTCAATCCGAGCAATCGCTTCATCTACCGAATCAGAAGAGACTGGCCGCTTGCGTAATGCCAGCTTGACTGAGCTGACTAATTTGTCGTGGCTGTATTCAACACGGCTACCATTCTTCTTCACAATTGCTGGCAAGACCAGCTCTATACGCTCATAGGTCGTGAATCGTTTGTCGCATTTAGCGCAACGGCGACGGCGACGAATCGTATCGCCTTCGTCCGATACCCGGGTATCAAGAACCTGGGTATCGTCGTTGTGGCAAAAGGGGCAGCGCAATGAATACTTTCTTTAGGTTTGAGTTGGCTATTAGCCGTAAACCGGAAAACGCTTAGTCAGTTCCGCAACTTTTGCACGTACCTTAGCAATGTTGTCAGCATCATTTGGGTTATCTAAAACATCTGCAATAAAATTACCTACCTGGCGTGCTTCTGCCTCTTTAAAACCACGTGTTGTCATTGCTGGTGAGCCCAAACGAATACCACTAGTGACCATTGGTTTTTCTGGGTCATTCGGAATACCGTTCTTATTGCAAGTAATGTGGGCTTCACCCAATATACGCTCAGCCTCTTTACCAGTCATCTTCTTAGCGCGTAAATCTACCAACATCACATGCGAATCTGTACCGCCAGAAACAATGCGCAGACCACGAGAAATGAGTGTCTCTGCTAACGCTTTTGCGTTCGCAATGACTTGCTTTTGATAATCAATAAAGCTTGGTTCTTGAGCCTCTTTAAATGCTGCCGCCTTAGCAGCAATCACGTGCATTAAAGGGCCGCCTTGCAGCCCTGGAAATACTGCAGAGTTAATTGCCTTCTCGTGCTCAGCCTTCATCAAAATAATACCGCCACGAGGACCACGCAAACTCTTGTGTGTTGTCGAAGTCACAATATCTGCATGTGGTACTGGGCTAGGATAAACGCCAGCAGCAATAAGGCCGGAATAATGCGCCATATCCACCATAAAAATAGCGCCGACTTCTTTAGCCAACTTACCAATGCGCTCCCAATCAATCACTAGGGAGTAGGCAGATGCGCCAGCAATAATCAATTTAGGCTTGTGCTCGCGAGCCAATCGTTCCATTTGCTCGTAATCAATCGCTTCGTTTTTATCAAGGCCATAGGAAATAGTGTTGAACCACTTACCGCTCATATTCAGAGCCATGCCGTGGGTCAAGTGACCACCTTCGGCCAAACTCATTCCCATGAAAGTGTCTCCGGGCTTGAGGAAAGCCAAGAACACGGCTTGGTTAGCGGAAGCGCCACAATGGGGCTGAACGTTCGCTGCCTCAGCGCCATAGAGCGCCTTTACTCGATCAATTGCCAATTGCTCAGCGACATCCACAAACTCACAACCGCCGTAATAACGCTTGCCAGGGTAGCCTTCAGCGTACTTATTGGTTAGCTGGGTGCCCTGCGCCTGCATCACTGCTGGTGAAGCGTAATTCTCTGAAGCAATCAGCTCAATATGGTCTTCTTGACGCTTATTTTCATTCTGAATGGATGCCCATAATTCTGGGTCGGTTTTGGCTAGGGTGTTTTGGCGGTCAAACATAGTAATAATCCTGAAGAAGTTGGATTGCTGAGCGAATTAACTTAGTAAAATCTACCCACATAATACAAAATCCACCATGACCACTACTCAAGACCTCTCATTCCTCTCCCTGGTGCTTAATGCCAGCCTATTAGTCCAGTTAGTAATGTTGTTATTACTGGGCATGTCGGTAGCCTCTTGGACCATCATTTTTAAGAAAACTGCCATTCTGCGACGCGTCAGGCGCGATACCGAGCGTTTTGAACGGGATTTTTGGTCCGGCGGGGATTTGAAGACCCTCTTAAGCGCTGCCCAACGCAATACCCGCAGCGATGCTGTTTTAGAACATATTTTTGAGGCCGGTATGCAGGAGTTCATGAAGGTTCGTGAAATCGATGCCGCCCGTCGCGCCATGAAGGCCACCTACCAACGCGAAATGGATGCCCTAGAAGCCAATTTGCCCTTCTTAGCATCCGTGGGCTCAGTCTCACCTTATATTGGCCTCTTTGGTACTGTTTGGGGCATCATGCATGCCTTCCGTGGTCTAGCAAATGTGCAAAATGCCACCTTGGCAGCAGTTGCCCCTGGTATTGCAGAAGCGCTAGTAGCAACTGCCATTGGCTTATTTGCTGCCATTCCAGCAGTGGTTGCTTATAACCGTGCAGCAACCGATGTCGACCGCCTCTCCATTCGCTTTGAAACCTTTATTGAAGAGTTCACTAACATCTTGCAACGTCAAGCCTCAGGCAAATAAGCATGGCCGGATCTCTTAGAAAATCCTCCAAACGTCGGGCCATGTCCGACATTAATGTAGTGCCCTACATCGATGTGATGTTGGTCTTGTTGATTATCTTCATGGCGACTGCGCCCATGGTTAATCCTGGCGTTGTCAATTTACCGACTGTCGGTGGCGCAAAAGTGCAACCACTGCCACCCGTCTTTTTAACCATTGATGCCAATGAAAATGTCATCGTTCGTAAAGATGGTGATCCTGTACAAACCTTAAATAAATTAGAGCTCGGTGCCTTTGCCAGATCACAAGCGGAAAAATCCGCTGAGCAGCCTGTTGTTCTTGCTGCTGATAAATCCATCAAATATGAAGTGGTGATGGAAGTCATGTCAAAGCTCAAAGAAAATGGTGTGAAACGTGTCGGCCTTGCCGTGAAGAGTCAGTAAGTCTCTTTGTCTTTCATTTATGAATAGCGCGCAAACTTTTCACTCAAGTACACCATCCTTTAAGCGAGGTCGCAAGACTAAGAGCGAAAGTACTAAGCTTGCATTTAGCCTGTCTCTTGCTACGCACTTAGGGCTCCTCGCTTTTCTGGTGATTGGTATTAGCTGGAACAATTCAACTCCTTCTGGCGTTGAAGTAGAGCTTTGGGATGCTAGCCCGCAAGTACAGGCGCCGGCCCTCCCAGAACTCAAAACGGAGATCAAGGAACAGGCGGCTGACATTGTCATCAAGAAAAAGTTGGTTGAAAAGGAAGCCCCTAAAAAAGAAGTGGTGAAAGAAACTCCAAAAACAGTTACTCCACCTAAACCTTCTCCCCCCAAGGAAAAAGAGCAGCCTAAGAAAACAGAGCCAGCTAAAAAGGTGGAGGCTCCTAAAGCAACAACTCCTGCAGATAGCAAAGCGAATGCTGCTGCTGAAAAAGTACGCGCAGATCAACTCGCGCGCTTACGCGCAGCAGCAGGCGCAGAAGGGGGTAGTGGAGGCACTAGCGGAAGTGGGGTAGGCGGTGGTGGTAATACCCCTCCAGGTTGGACAGATAAAGTAGTCAAAAAGGTAAAGCCGCTCATCGTATTTAACCCTGAATCGATCAGCGGCAACCCCGCGGCAGTGGTTAAAGTGAATCTCGCACCCGACGGCGCTATTTTGAGTACCGAACTTGCAAGCTCCAGTGGCAATGCCAGCTGGGATCGCGCAGTGTTACTCGCCCTTACTCGTGCAGAAAGTCTGCCAAAAGATGACAATGGCAAAATTCCTCAAAGAGAAGTGAAACTGACCTTTAAACCCAAGGACTAAAGCATGCTGCAAGTTGCTAAGAAGTATTTTTCATGCGCCGTAGTGGCACTGTCATTAACCGGCATCGCCACCTCCACCCGAGCGCAAATGAATATTGAGATTACCGGCGTTGGTCAGTCTCTCTACCCTATCGCTGTCATGCGCTTTAAAGATGAAAATAAATTACCTACTAGCGTGACGGAGATTATTCGCCAAGACCTAGCACGTAGTGGCTTCTTTAAGAATACAGAAAATGGCAATGCCAGTGAGAGTGATGAAGGCGAACCAAACTACAAGTCTTGGGCTGCCCGCGGAGCTGATGCCTTAGTAGTGGGCTCTGTAGTGCAAAAAGGGAGTGATCAATTTGAGATTCTTTACAAATTGTTTGATGTGCGCAAATCCGTGGGCTTAGGCGGCCTTAATATCAACTCCAGCGCAGATAATTTGCGCGCTGCTGGCCATAAGATTGCCGACGACATCATCTTTAAATTATTAGGTGAGCGTGGCATCTTCTCCACCCGACTCTCTTATGTGATTAAAGATGGCAAGCGCTATCGCCTGGTCATCTCGGATGCAGATGGCCAAAATATTCGCAATGCTATGAATAGCAGTGAGCCCATCATCTCTCCATCGTGGTCACCTGATGGCAAGAAAGTAGCCTACGTGTCCTTTGAAGATCGTAAACCCGTGATCTATTCGCATGAACTCGCAACCGGTCGACGCATTGCCCTCTCGAATCAAAAAGGCAATAACAGCGCACCCGCTTGGTCGGCTGATGGCAAGAAACTAGCGATCTCACTATCGAGGGATGGTAATACCCAAATCTACAGCATCAATGCAGATGGCACAGGCTTACAGCGCCTCACTCAGGGTCGTACGATTGATACGGAGCCCCAGTACTCCGCCGATGGTCGTTATATTTATTTCACGAGCGACCGTGGTGGCAATCCCCAAATTTATCGCATGAGCGCTGAAGGAGAGCAAGTAGAGGCAGCTAAACGCGTTACCTTTAAACAAGGTTTTGTAACCTCCCCGAGAATCTCTCCGGACGGCAAGTATTTGGTCTACGTCGCCAATATTGGTGGCGCCTTCCGACTACACATCCTTAATCTTGCTACTGGAGATTCCCAAGCTTTGACCAATAGTAGCACCGATGAATCCCCATCCTTTGCAGCAAACGGCCGTTATGTGCTCTATTCGACTAAGGTTGGTGGCAAGCGGGTTTTGGCTGCGGTATCAGTAGATGGCAGCTCAAAACAAGTTTTAAGCATTCCAGGCTCCGATGTTCGTCAGCCGTCCTGGGGTCCATTTATGGACTAAGGCACATCAATTCATTAAGGATGGCCTACCAACAGTAGATCGTAAGAGAATTTTTCAATTTTCTTCGCTTTAATACATTTGATATCTAGGGATAGCAGTTCAATTTCTACCCAAACTTAGCAATCTTAGGGGCATAATATTACTTATTACCTCTTTTATTAGCTTCATTTGTAGGAAAAGGAAACGTGATGAAAATTTCTATTGCACGCCGTAAAGCAACTCTCACTCTGGTAGGTCTCAGCGCATTATTGTTGGCGGCTTGTTCAAGCGTCAAGTTAGATGATGTTGATGCTGCTAATACTGGTAGCGGCGCTAGTGGTAGTGGTAGCGGCACTGGTAAGTTTGCCTCACAGCCATGGAATGATCCAAACAGTCCACTATTTCAGCGTAGCGTTTATTTTGATTTGAATGAATACACTGTTCAGACTAAATATCAAAAACAATTATCTACGCATGCCAACTTCTTAAAAGCCAATCCTAAGCAGAAGGTCATCATTCAAGGTAATACCGATGAACGCGGTACTGCAGAGTACAACTTAGCATTAGGTCAGCGCCGTTCAGATGCAGTTCGTAGGTCATTAAATCAGATGGGCGTATCTGATGAGCAATTGGAAGCTGTGAGCTTTGGTAAAGAAAAACCTAAGGCTGAGGGCGACAACGAAGCAGCTTGGACAGAAAATCGCCGTGCTGATATTGTTTATATTACTAACTAATAGCACTCATGCGTAAGCAGTCTTCCTCTTTAAAAAAAGCGCTCTCACGAGCGTTTTGTTTAAGTGCGGCTACCCTTTGCTTGGGCATGTCTAGTAGCGCTTGGGCACTCTTTTCTGACGATGATGCTCGCAAGGCAATTTTGGAATTACGCAGATCACTCGCAACAACCCAAATGGACTTGCAAAATCAGATTGAGAAACTCAAGACTGAAAATGCACAGCTTCGAGGCAAGATTGAAAGCCTTGAGAAGCAAGGTGAAGATATCAGCACTAGCCAGAAAACGTACTATCAAGACCTCAATGCCCGTTTAGGTAATGTCGAGCCTCGTACTGAAACCGTTGAAGGCCTTAGCGGTAGCGTGCAGCCTGGGGAAAAGAAAGCTTATGACGATGCCTTAAAGGCGTTTCAAGCCGGAAATCTTAAAAAGGCTGATGAAAGCTTTACCGCCTTTGCGGGAAAGTATCCCGAGAGCCCTTACTTACCCTTAGCCCTCTACTGGGGAGCTAATAGTAAATATGCAAGCAAAAATTACACTGCTGCCATCGCTCAATTGCAAAACTTCATTAAAAGCTTTCCAACTCATCCACGTATACCCGCTGCACTATTAACATTGGGTAATGCGCAATTAGAAAGCGGCAGTAAAGCAGCTGCTAAGAAAACCTTTGCCGAGATCATTAGCAAATATCCCGATAGCGAAGCCGCAAAAGATGCGCAGCAACTCATTGCTAGAACGAAGTAATTTCGAGCAAGCTAGGGCTTTAATACATCTCCCATGTCTCAGTTATCAGCTGCGTTTCAAGCTATCGCCCCACGCAAGCCAAATGCACCCGCAGTTATTTTATTTTCTGGTGGATTGGATTCCAGCACGATCCTAGCGCTTGCAAAAGATCTCGGTTACGCGCCCTACGTACTTTCTGTAAGTTATGGGCAACGCCATTCTTCAGAATTGGCTGCCGCAAAACATATTGCTAAAAAAATGGGGGTTATTCGTCATGAGGTCGTGACTTTAGATCTCACACGTTTTGGCGGCTCAGCCTTAACAGACCCCTCAATCGATGTGCCAATTACTCCCAGTGATGATCAAGAAATTCCGGTGACCTATGTTCCAGCACGCAATACGATTTTGCTATCCCTTGCCCTGGGTTGGGCGGAAGCCTTGGGTGGATTAGATATTTTTTATGGCGCGAATGCCGTGGATTACTCTGGTTATCCTGACTGTCGCCCAGAATATGTCAGTGCATTTGAAACGATGGCGAATCTCGCTACTAAAGCTGGCGTAGAAGCACTGGACACTGATAATCGCTTTCGGGTTCATGCACCGATCATCAATATGAGCAAAGCACAAATCATCCAGCTGGGCACTACCTTAGGTGTAGATTACTCACAAACCGTCTCTTGCTATCAGGCAAACGATTTAGGCGAAGCTTGTGGCGAATGTGAGTCTTGTCGTTTGAGGCAAGTAGGTTTTAAACAGGCCAATTTGAGTGATCCAACGCGATATCGCCGAATTTAGCCCCAGCTCCATCTTCAATCACCTAGATTAAAGGGGATTGACTTCAGATAAAAAACACATAATAATGCACTAAATTATGGGTAATTTATTATGACTCTCACGCAAACTATTCACGCAAAAACAACTGTCAGCATGACCGATCTAAGGCGCAATCCAAGCAAAATCCTGGAAATTGCTGGCGATCTGCCAGTGGCCGTCCTCAATCACAATAAACCTGAGGCCTATCTTCTTTCAGCCAAGGCATATGAAGCTTTGCTGGATCTAGTAGATGACATCTCTCTCATTAAAACGATTAAAGCGCGAAGCGGTGGAAAAACCGTAAAGGTTAATCTTGCAGATCTTTAGTCTTGAATTCAACGTATTGGCATTCAGAGAGTGGAAAAAATTAGATCATTCAGTTCGTAGCCAGTTTAAAAAGCAACTTGAAAAGCGGGTTCAAAATCCAAGAGTAGCCTCAGCCAAGCTCCATGGAGATCTGAATAATTTTTACAAAATAAAACTGACGGCCGTTGGCTATAGACTGGTCTATGAGGTCATAGACCATAAGCTAGTCATACTTGTTATCGCAATTGGAAGGCGAGATCAATCCGCTGTTTATAAAGAAGCAAGCAAAAGACGATCAATTATTTGACTTGTGTTTCCATCATGCGCGCAACATAACGCGCAATTAAATCTATTTCTAGATTAACTACATCGCCTTGATTCAATCTACCCAATGTCGTGTTCTCCAGTGTATGGGGAATAATATTGATATCGACCACGCAAGCATCTTTACTATCTTCTGTTTTATTGACTGTGAGCGAAACACCATTCACAACAATGGATCCCTTATATGCCAGAAATGGTGCTAACTCTTTTGGGGCTTCAATCCTCAGCAGCCATGAGCCATAGGGATCTTGTGCGACAGTAGAAAAGTGCGCTACCTTACCAACACCATCAACATGTCCACTCACTAAATGACCACCTAAGCGATCATTTAAACGTAGTGCTTTTTCTAAGTTAACTGGACCAATCTTATCTAAACCGATCGTCTTGTTAAGAGACTCGCGCGAAATATCCAAAGTAAAGGTATTGCCAGTCAATTCCGTAGCAGTCATGCAAGCACCCTGTATTGCAATGCTATCGCCCAAGACCACATCATCAAGATACCCTGCGGGTACCTCTATCACCAATTGCAAGCCATCGCCTTTAGCCTGAGCACTTTTAATTTGACCGACAGCAGTAATGATTCCAGTAAACATAATGGGTTCTTTAATTTCTTTTTTTGAGTTTCTTTAATGATGATGAATGAGTGAATTTATTTCTTACCCAAACGAATACGTAAATCAGGGCCAAACAGGTTTTGATCGATGATTTGCCAATCCTCTCGTTGCCCCAGATCTGTCAATGATGATATGTTTACCATGCCAATACCATCGCCCATAAAAAAGGGTGCGTAATACAGCAATAACTCATCAACACAATTTTCTCTCAGCAAGGATCCGTTTAATTTAAATCCAGCTTCGACATGGATTTCATTCATCTGGCGCTCTTGCGCTAAGTAAGCAAAGAGTCTGGGTAAATCAACCTTACCATCAGCATTTGCCATTGCGATAACCTCAAGGCCATGAGCCTCTAATGCGCTTGCTTTTGCTTGTGCTTGGTGAGAGTCCAATGATGCACAAACCAAAATAGCACCTGATGCCTGAGTATTACTCAATACCTTGGCATTGAGCGGTGTCTCTAGTTTTGAATCCACAATAATCTTCCAAGGCTGGCGTTCCGTTTTGACATCACGGACATTTAAGGATGGATCATCCTCTTTAACTGTTCCCACCCCTGTCAATATGGCGCAGGCTTGAGCCCGCCAATGATGGCCATCTGCCCTAGCCAAAGGACCAGTAATCCATTGACTTTGCCCATTGGGTAAAGCAGTCTTGCCATCCAAGCTAGCGGCAATCTTCATGCGCACCCAAGGCAAGCCTCGAATCATCCTGGAAGTAAATCCTCGATTAAGGGCCTGAGCTTCAGACTCCAACAAGCCGCAACGCACATGAATACCTGCCGCCTTTAATCGCTCTAGCCCTTTACCGCCGACTAGGGGATTTGGATCAGCCATTGCCACAAACACGCTGGCGGGTTTGGCGGCGATCAAGGCATCTACACAAGGCGGTGTCTTACCTGTGTGATTGCAGGGCTCCAAAGTCACATATACCGTTGATCCACTGGTATCTAAACCATGTGCTTTTGCATCCGCTAAGGCCTGAACCTCTGCGTGAGGGCCGCCCACCTTTTGGGTATAGCCTCTACCAATCACTTGGCCCCCATTAACAATGACACAGCCCACACGAGGATTGGGGTTCGATAAATAGAGGGCTTTTTGAGCCTCGGCCAAAGCCTCGCTCATAAATTGGTGGTCAACTGCGGTGTTCATGGGTCTATTAAAACCGATTGTGGGCATTAACAGCAAATTTACTCATCAACCTACCTGCAGGCTTTAGCATCTTTGACTGGGTCACAAATCCGCCAGCGACCCCCGCTACCCAGAATGATTTGTCGCTCTAGGGTGGGATCTTGATCATGGCCCAAAATCAGCCGGTTAGCTACAAAACCCCCTTTAGTCGTCTTTGCGGCACCAGCTGCATTAAACAATATCCCTCTTTTGGAGCTATGAGGGTCGATAAATTGCTTGCCGCCCCCCTTGAAATATACGGGCGCAATATCACCCTGTGAAAACCAGTAGCGCTCGACGCAGCTTGACCTTAATTTGGGATCATAACAAGGGCTTTTAACCACCCACCCTTCCTCCCAAAGATTGCCATTTTGCGGTGTAATCTGCACCGGCATGCCGATGGTCAAAGCTTGCGCCCGAGCAAATTGAGCATGGGCAATAAAGCGTCTCGCAATAGTGTCAATTTCTCGAGCGGCCATTTGTTGATGCAGTAATGGCATTGTCATCACTGCCATGATGGCAATGATGAGCACAACCGCCATCAACTCTAACAAACTAAAACCACGCTCTTGTTCACTCAAAGTGTTGTCGCCAATGCAAACGAGTTGCTATATTTGTTTTTTCATCTACAAATATCAAAATCTCCAAAGTAGGCTTTCCCTTGCTTGAAACTAGCCAAAGATTTTTTCCGGTGGATTGAATATGACAAGCAGGATTTACTAAAGCGGCAATATTAGTAATATGTTGTTCACATTCGAGTAAAGCCTTTTCAGCTGCAATAAATTGTTTCTGTGACTCGACATAGGTATTGACACCCACCACTTCTAGTGCGGCTAAGCGCTCCATGTGCATCATGAGAGAGGTTAGTAAGATCAAAAGGGATAAGACCCAAGCAATAATCATGAGAGGTTTCGGCTGCTAAAGATACGCTCAAAGTTCTGATGAATAAGGGCGCCATCGGTCATCTCCAGCCTGATCTTAAATGCTCTGCCAGAGCTGCCTTGTAATTCTGTAATGGATAGAAGATGCACTCCATTCATTAAGGTAGTGTTTTGTAAGCGACCCTGTCGGTCTAGTGATTGACACATGAGAGAACCTCCATTGACGCGCTTACCCTTGGGTGTAGATGCCTGTCGATCCACTAGAAAACCCTGCTGTGCCAAATGATTTTTAGTACGGTCCTTCGATAGGATATTGCCAATGCAATCAAAGTCCACCCCATCAGAAAGTTCATGTTTGACCATAAGTGAGTCCGAGCCGCGATATCCATTATTTTTGTGAACCTGAATAGCATCACTCATAGATGTATGGTTTCCTCTTAATACATTTAGTGATTTTGCATTCCGATATCCAGCCATACGAATCGATCGCCCCATTAATTCCAGTGCTCGATCTGCTTCAGATGCAAGTAATTGCGTTTTTTCATAATGGATCTGTTTTGCAATGCGCTCACCACTATTTTTGATTAGTGGTGTGACTAAAATGAGAGATAGCGTGAGGCCAACGAGACATTCCAATAGACTCACTTAAACCCCTTTTTTAAACGATGAGAATCTTTGCTTTCTTGTCTCTTGGTAAATAGAGAGAGCTCATATTGATCCAGCTCTAGTTTCATTTGCACTCTTTTTTCTTGCAATTGCCCCAAACGCAAGATCATGTACTGGAAGGTATTTTCCAAGGCAATCCAACTAGTCGTCACCAAACTCATCGCGACCAACATTTCAAGCAAGATAAATCCATTGGCATGTCGGGTTAGGCCCTTCTCTCTTAAGAATTCTTGGCTATTTTGGTTTAAATGGGGCATCACTCATTGTCTAGAGACCTTGAGGACAAAAAAATGCTTTTGATGGGCATCCCTTGTCAGAAAGGCTAGATATTGACTAAATCTGAAGTGAGTAATTAGCCTTGCAGCCCGAAAACCCATCCTCAGCTTAAAATAGAGGGCTATGCAAAATACCCTGGCTCCCACAGAAGAAATCGTTGCCGAACTCAAGGCTGGCAAGATGGTCATTCTGGTCGATGAAGAAGATCGCGAAAACGAAGGCGATTTAGTACTGGCGGCAGATCATGTCAGTGCCGAAGCAGTCAATTTCATGGCTAAGCACGGCCGTGGACTGATTTGCCTAACTGTGACGCGTGAACGCTGTCAACAACTCAACCTCCCTTTGATGGTGAGGGATAACGGCACTTCGATGGGCACCAACTTCACTGTGTCGATTGAAGCTGCCACCGGTGTGACTACTGGCATCTCTGCGGCTGATCGCGCCCACACCATCAAGACTGCAGTAGCCAAGCACGCTAAGCCGAACGATCTCGTTCAGCCTGGGCACATCTTCCCATTAATGGCACAGCCTGGTGGCGTACTCATTCGCTCAGGTCATACCGAAGCAGGTTGTGACTTAGCTGCAATGGCAGGATGCTCCCCCACTGCCGTGATTTGCGAAATTATGAAAGATGATGGCAGCATGGCGCGTCTGCCAGATCTGCTGGAATTTGCTAAAGAGCATCAGCTAAAAATTGGTAGTATTGCCGACCTCATTCAATACCGTAGCCAACATGAAAGCATTGTGATTCGTGAAGGTGAGCGAGAGTTCGTCACTCCATGGGGAAAATTCCAAGGAATTGTGTATCGCGACACTCCAAGCTCATGCATTCATATTGCTTTGATTCATGGCAAACCGTCTGAGGCTAAAGAAACGCTCGTTCGGGTTCACGAACCAGCAACTATCTTGGATTTTTTAGACGCCAATGTCAGCACGCATTCATGGCCACTTGCACAAGCCTTACAAAAGCTGGTAACTGCTCCGGCAGGAGTGGCAGTTCTACTAAACGCCTCTGGTATTGCCTCAGCAAATGATGCTGATTGGCTCGCACAGTTTCATAAACTCAATGGGACGTATGCTGAAGAAGCACAAAAACCTTTGGCTCGCAAAACAGATTTTCGTACTTACGGAATAGGCGCTCAAATCCTCAAAGATATTGGCGTTGGAAAAATGCGTTTACTAGCCAACCCTAGCCCAGTACCTAGTCTTTCTGGATACAAACTAGAAGTAACTGGTTATACCCCGTACGAACCCAATTCATCGGTAATCTAAGAATATGACAACACCTAAAAATGAAACAGTAGTAGACGTTCTAGATATTGATTTAAATGGCCAAGACCTACGTGTAGGCATCGTACAAGCGCGCTTCAATGAAGAGTACTGTGTCGCATTAACAAATGCTTGCATTGAAGAATTAATCAAGCTTGGTGTTTCTCAATCAGACATCAAACTAGTAACCGTGCCTGGCGCATTAGAAATTCCTTTTGCACTCCAAAAAATGGCAGAGACAGGCGAGTTTGATGGCTTAATTGCACTTGGCGCAGTAATCCGCGGTGAGACCTATCATTTCGAGTTAGTTTCTAACGAATCGGCTTCAGGCATCTCTCGAGTCTCGATTGAGTCTGGCCTTCCAATTGCTAATGGCGTTCTGACCTGTGATACCGATGAGCAAGCTCAGGTACGTGTTCAAGTAAAAGGCGCTGATTGCGCTAAGGCCGTTGTTGAAATGGCCAATCTTGCTTTAGCCCTCACACCAGATATTGATTTTGAAATCCAGTCCAGCCAAGAGTAATGATTGATATGACTAAGACCCATATCAATCCGGAGGCTACTGTAGCTAGTACTCCCAAGCGCTCCCTAACCCCCCGTCGTCGTGCCCGAGAATACGCTTTACAGGGTGTTTATCAAAGCCTTGTCATGCGCCGTGCTGGTAGCCTACCGAATGCTGCTGCAATCGCTAAACAGCTCGCTGAGGATCCTGGCTTTCGTCGTTGTCAGTCCGATTTATTCCAAGGCATTTTTAATGGTGTATTGGAGCATGCCGATGAGTTGGAGGGCATGATTACTCCGGCGCTTGATCGCCCCCTCAACGAACTCTCCCCTGTAGAGCATGCTGCACTATTAATTGCTACTTACGAGCTCGCTTTTGATTTAGCTGTTCCTTACAAAGTGGCTATTAATGAAGCAGTAGAGCTTGCCAAAACTTTTGGTGGTACAGATGGGCATAAGTATGTGAATGGCGTCTTAGATCTACTTGCCAAAACATTACGAAGTGCTGAGATACAAGCAGGCTAATTCTGCATTACAGATTCCTGCTGTTTAGGCAGATGCTTTAGCGGGGTCTGTTTTATTTCTTGGTATAAATCAGATCCCAAACTCCGTGACCTAACTTGATACCGCGGTTCTCGAACTTAGTAATTGGCCTATATGCGGGTCGCTCAACATATCCTCTTTGCTTTTTGTTGAGCTGCTCAAGAGTCGGCTTGAATTCTTTGCTAGAGTCACCCTCTTTTGATAAATCAGCAAAGGCAAAAGTTTCTATTTGGATTTGCTCCTTAGAGGTATTCATGAGCCCTGACTCTGCATTTAAGACTAATACCATTTGCTCGGCATAGTTATGCCAATCTGTAGCCAAATGGAGATAGGCGCCCGGCTTTAAACGAGATGTCAGTAACTTAACAAACTCCGCCTGAATGAGTCTACGCTTATGGTGACGCTTCTTATGCCAGGGATCTGCAAAATAGATATGAATACCATCCAAAGAATTTTCCGCAATCATGCTCTCTAAAACCTCAACGGCA
Organism: Polynucleobacter sp.; assembly: GCA_044340835.1. GTDB lineage: Bacteria > Pseudomonadota > Gammaproteobacteria > Burkholderiales > Burkholderiaceae > Polynucleobacter. Next base: position 4,132 of record JBIISV010000015.1, on the reverse strand, counting down.
TCGTGACGAATTAAGCGTAAATTAGTCAGCTTATTTTCGCCAATCAGCTTGAGTAAGGCGCCTACTCCTGGAGGATGTACTTCAATTGCAAGGAAGTCATCTTCAGGACGCAAAGCCGCAATCTTGGCAGTGGTCTCACCCATCCCAAAACCAATCTCGAGGATCTTAGGATGCGATGAACCATTGAATGTTTTTTGCAAATCTAGTAGATTTTCCTGAAACGGAATTAAGAACTGTGATCCTAGTTCGTCGATTGCCCGCTGTTGGCCAGCAGTAGTTCTACCTGCCCTTAAAACAAAGGAGCGGATTCGCTCAAACCTTGGGCCATCTTTTTGCTTAGTATCGGTTGCCGTCAATTTATTTCAATGCCTTATTGATGCTGATAAGTGCCTTATTTAACTCTTCGTCATAAGTGAGTCTTAACGCTAGTTTTTGACCATTTACACCGATCTCCTTAGCTTTATCATCATGCTCAATTAGCCAACGAATTTTCTCGATCAAATCAGACATATCTGATTTGATCGGAACGTAATTTACCCATGGCACTAGCTCATCGTAATACCACTGGCGAAAATGATGAGGCGAAGCTACTTTTAAAACTACTGATCCTGATAGTAGTTTATTAAAAAGGGCTGACCAAGCATTGGTATTGCCATCAATATCGATTTGATATTTATATTGATTACATGAGGATAGGGGAACAAAATTTCTCATATATCCTGCAGCCTTAATTTCTTTTTCCTCCTGCTTGGAGGTTTGAGCTAGGGAGCTAACCCCCACATCAAATAGCGACTCATATTTAACTTGATTCGATAGCTCGCATAACTTCAATCTAGGTAGAGAATGCCATGACATCGCTGTTCGCACCCCTGTGGTGGTGCCGCGCCAAAATACTATAGGTAAACGCTCCTCCCAGGAAGGGGGATCTATAGCAAAATCTATGCTTGACTGGCGATATCCATATGAATTTAAAAAATCAGTGTCTGGAATCAAAATGGAGTCACTTCTGTTTGAACAGAAGGCTAAGCCAGGGGCGTCAGCTGAATCATCAAGATTAATAAATACTTGACCCTCGTGAAAAAGGTGAGAATTGTGAAATGTCTTAATTAACGGGAGTAGTAGGACCAGTCTTGTAACAAAAAATTGACTCCTATCTTTTGGCATTGACTTATCAAATACAAACTCACACGATTCTTTAGCCCTCACAATCCACCGCACTCCAGTAAAGGATCCCAATAAATCACTCTCACAAAATAAAACCTGCAAAGGAAATGTTGATTCAGAGAGTAATTCGCCAGCAGCACTCCACTTCTTTGCAGCAATCAGCTTAGCAATTTTTTTAACGTTTACTTGCAAGATCATTGCTGATGAATCAATAAAGTGATTTAAGAAAATAGATCTACTTGATTACACTTCTAAAATAACTGATCGTCTCTTTAAGACCATCCTCTAAATTAACCTTAGGCTGCCAGCCTAGCTTTGCTTTAGCTAACTCGATATTGGGTTGACGTTGCTTTGGATCATCTGAAGGTAATGGCTGATGAATGATCTTAGACTTGCTGCCCGAGAGTTTTAGTACAGCTTCTGCCAATTGCAACATGGTGAACTCGCCAGGATTACCAATATTGACTGGCCCTGTAAAGCCATCTTCTGAGTTCATCATTTTGACTATGGCATCAATTAAGTCATCCACATAGCAAAAGCTTCGGGTTTGCTGGCCATCGCCATAAATGGTGATGTCTTTGCCCTGCAATGCTTGCACAATAAAGTTGCTCACTACACGCCCATCATTTGGGTGCATGCGTGGGCCATAGGTATTAAAGATACGCACAACCTTAATATCTAAGTTGTGCTGACGGTAGTAATCAAAAAAGAGGGTTTCAGCACAGCGCTTCCCTTCGTCATAGCAAGAGCGAATGCCAATTGGGTTCACCTTGCCCCAATAGGACTCAGGCTGAGGATGCACCTCGGGATCCCCATAGACTTCACTGGTAGAGGCTTGCAAAATACGCGCTCTGGTTCTCTTGGCAAGACCGAGCATATTGATAGCCCCATGCACACTAGTCTTGGTAGTTTGTACTGGGTCATATTGATAGTGCACAGGTGAAGCTGGGCAGGCTAGGTTGTAAATCTGATGGGTTTCTACATAAAGTGGGAAAGTCACATCGTGACGCATCACCTCTAATTTTGGATTGCTAAGCAAATGCTCTAAATTTTGCTTAGTGCCGGTAAAGAAGTTATCTACTACTAAAACCTCATTGCCCTCTTTGAGGAGTTTTTCGGTCAGGTGGGAGCCTAAGAATCCAGCGCCACCCGTGATGAGGATTTTTTTCATATGAATAATTGATTTAAAGATTGGTTATTTTGGAAAAGGGGTATTCCAACCTGCTGAGCGATAGGCATACACTACCTCAGCAAGCACGATAGACAGAGAGGTCATAAATGAGATCAATCCCAATACAAAAGTCCAAATGACATAAGTAGCCTGTAAAGATCTTACCGCGCCTGCCTGGAAGAAAAATAGCTCAAGGACAGTTAAGGAGATAAATACTCCACTCAAGACATCAAAGAAAATCGCGGCGGTACAAAGACGACCTCGAATTTTTGCTTCATTGGCTTCTTTCATCATATGAGCCAAGATCACTTGATCTTGAATGTCGCCCTCTTGGATGCGGTGTTGAATGTAACGCATACGATCAACTGAGCGTGCCAATCTTGAAGAGATTGCATTAATTAAAGTAGCAACCGCAGTTAATAAAAATACTGGGGCTAGCGCCAATTGAATATTATTCGTGATTGCGTCTATTGATACATCCATATTGATTCCAGTGCGCTCTATTCTTAATTGAAATAAATGCTTAGTGAGACCAAGCTACGAGGCCGGTATAAGCGCTCAGTAAAACCAAAAGGCCAAAGACAATGCGGTACCAGGCAAATGGGATGAAGTTATGTCCCGCAACATAATGAATCAACCAGCGTACGCAAATAAAAGCTGAGACAAATGCAGAAATAAAGCCAACCACAATGGCCCAAGTAAAGTCACCGGATAAAGACACAGGGCTTTTCCATAGCTTCAGGATTTCATAGGCAGTAGCACCTCCAATCACTGGAATTGCCAAAAAGAAGGAAAACTCGGTTGCTACCGCGCGCGGTAAACCAAAGAGCATGCCCCCAATAATGGTCGCGCCAGAGCGGGATGTTCCTGGAATCAAAGCAGCGCATTGAGCCAGACCCACCTTGAATGCATCCATTGGAGTGAGCTCATCCACAGATTGAATATGGGCTTTGTTCGACATTACCCTTTTCTGACGATGTTCAGCCCAAAAAATGACTAGCGCACCTACGATAAAGGCCGTTGCGACTGGAATAGGCGCAAACAAGAATTCTTTAATGTGCTTACCAAAAACAAAGGCTAGGCTCATCGCTGGGAATGAGGCAATCAATAAGTTCAGGACAAAACGGCGTGAGCTTACGCTGGTCTTCATGGTGGATGCAACCTTCCAGAGCTTATTCCGATACTCCCAGCAAACCGCCAAAATGGCTCCAAACTGAATAATGACCTCGAAGGCTTTTCCACGCTCGTCATTAAAGTCAAGGAGATCGCCCACCAAGATAAGATGGCCCGTACTGGAGATTGGTAAAAACTCCGTTAAGCCCTCTACCACTCCCAACAATAAGGCTTTGCCTAGCAAAATAAGATCCATAGCCCTAATTTTATAGATAGATGAGCACTGTACAGAGATTTGGCAAAATATAAGGCGAATAAGGCAAATAAGGCAAATAAGGCAATTAAGCCTTAAACTGCATGGCATATTGAAAAGTTTCCGAATTAGATGAATCCACCACGCTTTCGCCTCTCCCAATTCACCACCTTAGGCCTCATCCTGAGCCAAGCACTTGGATTTACAACGATCTCATCGAGCACTTATGCTCAAAGTGCGAATGGGGCAAAACCCTCGCTCCCGACGCCAGTGAGCGCTCAGTCTCTGATTGGGCTGGATATGCCTCCCCAAATGGTAATCATCCCAAAACAGGCAATACCCACTGCTGTAACTCCCTCAAATCTCAATACCAATAACGGGGCAAATGTTGGAGAAGCAGCAGATCTGATTCGTCTTTATCAGGAAGCGGC
>JBIISV010000121.1:0-6320 GCA_044340835.1 Polynucleobacter sp. | reverse complement strand
ATTTTTCTAAGCCCTATTTCACTAGCACTTGGCAGCTTATTGGATTGAAAGACCGCAACATTAAAATTACTGACCTATCACAGCTAAAGAAATACGCCATCGGCTACCCTAGAGGTAGCGTATTCGATGATTATGTAAAAACCGTCTTACAGCCTAAGGGTTATTACTCAGTTGACCAAGTAAAGCTATATCCATCTCCCGCGGAAGCTTTGATTGCCTTGCAAAACCAGAATGTGGATTTAGTATTTGTTGATAGCGTCATGCTAGTGAATTATCAGAAATCTTTAAATCTACCAGTTAGTAGCAGCTACCAAGTAGTGGGTTTTGATAACCTAGGATTTGCTTTTAAGAAGGATTCAAAATTACGTGATGACTTCAATCTATATCTAACAGAGCTTGGTCCAGAAAAGCTTCAGGAAATGATGAGTCGCTGGGCACAATAAATTGAGTGGATGACTTATTAATGGGTTAAAGTGCAACTTAAGCTAATTGTTTCAATAATTCATAAGGAAAAATATGTCCCATCATGACAAGTTAGTTGCTGCTTTCGAGGCTTACCAAGCAGAGAATGAAAAGTTTCAGGGAAAAGGAATTAAGGCTTCTGCAGCTAGGGCTCGCAAAGCTTTGCAAGAGATTGCTGGCTCTTGTAAAGAGCGCCGTAAGGAAATTACTACTGAAAAAGAAGCACTTGAAGGTAAGCCTAAGAGTGTGGGTATGTCACAAGATGCTGCACGTCATGCGCATATTCGAAAGTAAACCTTTTTTGAAAAGCCCAATAGTCACCTGCATGAAGGTGACTAATTGTTAGAGGTCAACACTCTCTAGGGCGGGACCCTCGAGATGGCGAGTATCAGCCCACCGCTCTATTGACCAACCGTCGCCCTGCCGATGGCTAATCCAATTGAATGAGGCATTGGGCACTGAAACTACCCGTTCTGTGTTTAAAGCTTGATTACTGGCAATGCGGTACATCATCTCAAGCATGCCACCATGACTAACAATCAAAATTGTCTTGCCAGTATGTCGCTCTTGGATCATATCTAGAGCACTTTGTGCCCTAAGAGCGAACTGCTGAATACTTTCTCCGCCCTCAAGATCATGATCTAGGTTGCGAGTGAGGTGGGCTTGCCAAATATCAGGCCTGATGATTGGCGCCTCACTTGTTAACAGGCCTTGAAGCGCTCCAAAATGGCGCTCTCGCAGCATGCTATCAACTTGAGCCTCAACTGAAAATAATTGAACGACTGCATTGGCAGTATCGGCCGCCCTTCTGAGGTCGCTGGTATATAAGGCATCAAAATTGATCTTGGTATCTTTAAGTGCTTGCGCCATTTGACGTGCTTGCAATTCGCCTCTCGCGTTCAGGGAAATATCGGTATGCCCCTGAAAGCGCCGTTCAGTATTCCAGGCGGTTTCCCCGTGGCGGATAAGGCAAAGTCTTGTTGTAGTCATATATCTTGAGTTGTGGAAAGGGTAAGTAAATCCTCAGTAGCAAGAGATCCTGACTCTAGTGCCTCTGCCCTAATACCACCACGAGCTTCAAAGGCTTTAATGAAATCAGGCTTTGCCAGTAATTTAGCAGGTCTTTGGCAGGGTGCACACAACTCAGTCCCTTTGAATGCGAGACCGCCCAAATAGAAAATTTCTCCAACTAAGTCATTGAGTTCGCTGGCAGAAAAATGGTTGATCACAATATTTCTGCGAGTCTCCCCCGGGTTAAAGAGGGGGTATTGATAGCTTAGTAATTGATGATTAGCATCCGCTATGCCTGATAAAGCAATGAGTGAGACATGGCGTATTTTTGGGTTGGAAGCGGAGAACGCACCAATACCTGCTGCATAACGATCTCCCACAATTCCCTTGCCAGCAGCGATTTCAGCCCGCTCAATCTGCATCATGGGCTTGCCTGCTAGATTGGAAATATAGATTGAGTGGACCTGTGGAGACACTTTCATAATGAGAGGATATTACATAAGAAAAAGCCCCGGTAATTTCGGGGCTTAGTGCTTAGGCTGCTGCTGGAGTAGGGACTGCTGCTACGGGCCGCTTGTTAAGCGCCCGCTGAATCTTCGCTTTCTCTTTGGGCTTAGTACTTGATTCGAGCAATTTGCTCAGTTGAGTAACATTGAGTGGGCCCAGTTTGGCTTTGCCAGTTTTACTAACCATGGGGTCATTTTTTCTATTTCTTTGATTTTGGCCAACAGCCATATATTTTCCTAGAGTCTTGGAATGATGAACCTCTGAGCTTGCTCAGCAGACTCCCCTAGATAGGGCGCGGAATAGTGATCACAAATCAGAATAACAGTTAAGTGGTCTAGGCGCTATGATTGAAGCATAACTACCATTTACCTTAAGTTGAACTCATGATGAATGTTCCCAATCTTATTTTTGCCACTATTATGGGTGGCCTCATGTCTTTGAGCATTACTTTGGCAACGACCTTGGTACGAGTAGGTCTTGCACAAAATTTCTTTTGGGAATTAGTTGAGGTTTGGTCAATAGCCTATCCTGTGGCGATTATTTGTATTCTGATCTACCGGCCTTTTGCGAGCAAACTCACCGCAGCGTTATTAAATCTGAGGAATTGATGAAGCATCTCAAATATAGTTTGTTGCTGAGTATTTTAGGTTTGAGTGCCTGCGCTGCAGTGTATACCGATGCCTCAGATGCAAATCATGTCACCTTCCTCAATAGTGATGGTGAATCGATTGCATCACTGTCACAAAAAGCAAATGCCTATTGCGCGCAATATGGGAAGACGGCATCTTTTAGGAAGAGCGACACACAGCTAGTTGCCGTATTTGATTGCAATTGGCCGCAAGAAAAACCTCGCTAGCTTTAGCCAGCGAGGTCTGATTGATAGATGAGTCCTGCATGCTCTCGTAATGCATGGAATTGAATCGATTCCCAGCGTTGTTGGGCAACATCCAATTCAGATTTATGACTAGCTAAAAATACCGATGCACCCACAACGTCTTCAGCCATGCGGTGAATATTTTCTTGAATAAATTTCTTTAAAGCCACTGAATCATCTGAGCTTACCCAGCGCGCCAAGTTGTAGCGAGCAGGAAGTAAGCGTACCTCGGCGCCATATTCAGTTTGCAAGCGATGACTAACTACCTCAAACTGGAGTTGTCCAAATGCACCCAACAGCATAGTACCGCCAGTCATGGGGCGAAATACTTGAATTGCTCCCTCTTCGCCAAGCTGCATTAATCCAGTTCGTAGTTGCTTAGATCGCAATGGATCGGCTGATTCGACCATACGGAAAATTTCGGGCGCAAAAAATGGTAAGCCTGTGAATTGCAACTGCTCGCCTTCAGTGAGGGTGTCACCTAGTCTTAGAAGACCATGATTTGGTAGGCCAATGATGTCGCCCGGAAAAGCTTCATCCAAAATATCGCGTCGTTGTGATAGGAAAGACAGCGCATTGTTGGTGCGCACTTCTTTGCTATTACGACAAATCTTGAGTTTCATACCACGCTGAAAATGCCCCGAGCAAATACGCAAGAAGGCAACTCGATCGCGATGTGCTGGATCCATATTTGCCTGAATTTTAAAAACAACGGCAGAGAATTTATTTTCAGCTGGGCTAACCTCCCGCTGCAATGCCTTACGTGATCCTGGTGATGGCGCAAGCTCTACTAGGGTATTGAGAATTTCTCGAACGCCAAAGTTATTAATGGCTGAACCAAAGAAAACCGGCGACTGCCGTCCTGCTAAAAATGCTTCACGATTAAAGGCCGGCATCGCATTTTTAATTAAATCTACCTCAGCAAGCGCATTTTCAAGATCGGTACCAAGGCGCTCCTTGAGTGCGGGATCATGGATATCTACAATCGCATGAGAATCTTCTGTAACGCGATCTTCACCAGCTTTAAACATCCGCATTTGGGAGTTGGCGATATCAATCACTCCAGCAAAGGATTTTCCCATGCCCACTGGCCATGTAAAGGGAACCACTTCAATGCCCAGCGCAGTTTCAATCTCATCCATTAACTCCATAGGTGGCTTGACTTCTCGGTCCATTTTGTTAATGAAGGTAACAATTGGCGTATTGCGTGCGCGGCAGACTTCAAGCAGACGTAAGGTTTGTGACTCCACACCATTGGCTGCATCAATCACCATCAGTGCAGAATCTACGGCAGTTAAGACGCGGTAGGTATCTTCCGAGAAGTCTTGGTGCCCAGGAGTATCTAAGAGGTTAATAATGCAATCGCGATATTCCATTTGCATTACAGAGCTTGCCACTGAAATACCACGTTGTTTTTCGATTTCCATCCAGTCCGAGGTGGCATGCCGACTGGCCTTGCGAGCTTTTACGCTACCAGCAATTTGAATAGCGCCCGCATAGAGTAAGAGCTTCTCTGTGAGCGTGGTCTTACCCGCATCTGGATGAGAGATGATGGCAAAGCTGCGACGCCTTAAAACTTCTGCGCCTGGAGTACTGGGGGTGCTGGGGGTGATGGTATCGATGGTAATTCTGCGCCTAATCTAGTTGACAGAATTATAAGCGGGCGTAGCACTTAGAATTGTTCTTCAGGCCTGACAAAGCGCCATTTTCCAGGGGGGAGTGCACCAAGAGAAATTCTCCCCATTCGTACTCGTTTTAATCCGAGAACTTTAAGACCCACCATCTCGCACATACGACGAATCTGGCGCTTACGCCCTTCACGCAACACAAATCGGAGTTGATCTTCATTTTGCCAGCTCACCTGGGCTGGCTTTAAAACTACACCATCCAATTCCAAACCATGTTTTAAGCGGTCTAAGTCTGCAAAAGAGAGTGCACCCTCAACGCGGACTAAATATTCTTTCTCAATGGGGCTATTTTCTCCAATCAGGAGCTTGGCAACACGACCGTCTTGGGTCAGAACCAGCATGCCAGTTGAATCAATGTCAAGACGGCCCGCAGGTGCTAAGCCACGAGTATTAAAGCGTGGATTACGCCCTTTATCTAGCGGGCTTGCAAAGTAGTTATCTGGTGTGATCAGCGAGGCGGCAGGTTGGTATTCTTGCTCATCATCAAAGTGGGAGATAAAACCCACGGGCTTATTGAGAATGACAGTAATCCGGGAGGCTTGTTGTGCCTTAGCGCCCGACTGTAATTCAATCTTCTGGTGACGATAAGCGCGGGAGCCAAGTTCATTAACTACTTCACCATCAACAGTGACCAAGCCTTGTTCAATATATGAGTCTGCTTCACGACGGGAACAGAGACCTAGCTCAGATAGCAGCTTGGATACACGTATTTTTTCTTCCATAACTCCATTATCGGACAATTATCTAGATATAACAAAAGCACACCTAGCAGAAGTATTAATAAGGGCTTGCTTCGTTAAATGGCCTATTTTTAAAGCGCTTATGTACCCAATAATATTCAGCGGGCCGAAGACGTATTTCCTCTTCAAAAATCTGATTTAGCCTGGCGGTATCAGCCTCAGGATTTTCAGTCGGAAAATTCTCTAGCGGTTTGCTAATGGAGCAGACATAGCCCGCCCCATTTTTTTTGAGAGTTGTGATCATCATACAAACTTGCGCACCTGTTATTTTTGCTAGACGCGATACTGCCGTAATTGTATTAGTTGAAATATTAAAGAATGGCACAAATGTGGAGTCCTTGAGACCTAAATCAATATCAGGGGCAATGATGATGAAGCTACCCTGGCGAATTTCCCGAATCAGTGCGAGCGAATTTCCTTGTCGATCAATAGAGTTTCCCCCAAAGCGATTGCGCCACTCAATAATTTTTCGATTAAAGAAGGGACTTTTCATTCTTTGAAAAAAACCAGAGGTGCGCGGCCAGCCTTTATCTTTTGCTAGTGCACTCAAAATAATGCTGCCTTCAATGCCGATGAAGTGCATATTTACTAGGATGCGCGGTTTTCTGTCGCCAAGGTCAATCTCTGACTGAACTTCGATCATGTTGCTGAGCTGCTTTTTGCTGCCAAGCCAAATAATGCTTTTCTCCACGAGGCTCCGACCTAGTAAGCGCCAATGTTGTTTTCTAAGACGATCAATTTCTTGACTACTGAGTTCTGGAAAGCAGAGCCCTAGGTTTTTTTGCACTACACGATTGCGTTCATTAGGAATGTGTGAGGCCAAATAGCCCAGACCATAACCAAGCGAGACTAAAGTCTTGTAGGGAAGAGATGCCAGCAATCTGAGGAGAGCAAGTCCAAAATAGTTCGAAAAATTTTTAAACAAGGCTAAATTTACTCGGCATCGTAACGGGATAAAGATTTAGCGTAGCGAAGATTCATTTCTTCGGTAGAGCTAATCGACATCCCTAAATCATTTACCAAGCCAGTTTCAAGGCG
>JBIISV010000120.1:0-6382 GCA_044340835.1 Polynucleobacter sp. | reverse complement strand
GTTCCAGGAGTAGCGGATCCCGGCGCAGAATTGGTACTCGCAGCGCACAAACTGGGCGCCAAAGTAAAACCCTTGGTCGGCCCAAGCTCTATTTTGTTGGGTCTGATGGCTAGCGGACTCAATGGTCAACGCTTTGCATTTCAAGGCTACATTCCGCATGATGCGCAAGACCGAATCGCCCGACTGAAGCAGTTGGAAACTGAATCTAGAAAATTACAGCAAACTCAAATTTGGATTGAAACGCCTTATCGCAATACAGCAATGTTGTTAGCTTGCCTTAGTGCACTATCACCTCAATCACTGCTGTGTCTTGGAATGGATCTTAGTCTGCCCAACGAAACCATCACTACACTTTCGATTGCAGACTGGCGCAAGCGCTACCAGAGCGAAGCAGCATGCGCTTCATTACAAAATAGGCCAGCCGTATTTCTATTGCTGGCCTAGGCTGTATTGGCTGACTGATCTTATTACTTAAGATCAGGTGCCTTCATTAATGCCTTACCTGCTGCTGCTCCAACTTCTGCACCAAAGCGTTTAGCAACGCGTTCTGCGAAATTTTCTTTCATAGTGTAGTCAAGAATATCTGGCGCCTTAAAGACATCGCGCGCTACTGAATCTACCGTTCCATAGCCATCTGCCAAGCCGATCTTAATAGCCTGCTCGCCATTCCAAACCCGGCCGGAGAACATCTCTGGTGTTTCCTTTAGACGATCGCCACGCCCTGCTTTAACCACCTCAATAAATTGCTGATGAATTTCACCAATCATTGCTTTAATCATTTCGACTTGCTGCGGATTTTCTTTGGAGAATGGATCCATCATTCCCTTATTCGACCCAGCCGTAATCATGCGACGAGTCACGCCTAACTTATCCATCAAGCCAGTGAAACCAAAACCCTCCATGATGACGCCGATAGAACCCACTAAGCTCGCCTTGTCCACCAAAATTTGATCGCCCGCCACCGCAACGTAGTAACCGCCAGAAGCGCAAATATCCTCAATCACTACATAGAACGGCTTAGTTGGATACAGTTTGCGTAAGCGCTGAATTTCATCATTCATCATGCCAGCCTGTACTGGAGAGCCACCTGGGCTATTAATACGCAGAACCACACCCGCACTATTCTCATTTTCAAATGCAGCAGTCAGTGATGAGTTGATATCTAAGGCATTAGCCATGGTGCTTGAAGAGATCTCTCCTTCGATCGTGACTAAGGCGGTGTGCTTCTCAACACCTATCCCACGCCCTGGCAAATTAAAATCAAATATCGCTAAGATGGCGCCCACAAAAACAATTAAGGTAAGAATCCTAAAGACTGCTTTCCAGCGACGCGCCGTACGAGTCTCTTTTAAGTTCTCCAACAACAAATGCTCAAGGGCTTGGCGCTCCCAGTTTTGATTTGCATTGTCCGGCTGATTTCGATCCATTTCTTCCTATCCCTTACTTGCTGGCTGGTTTACGTATTTTTCAAAGTGAGATTGTCATTGAGCCACCGGCTCAATTGCGAGACATCATCCACATGAGTCAGAGAGGGTGACTCTTTTAAGGTACTTAGAGGATGCGCGCCATAAGTTACTGCTACGGCATCCACTCCCGCATTAGCGGCCATATCTAAATCATGAGTAGTATCGCCAATCATCAGCATACGGCGGATTGGTACTTGCATCACATCGGATAGCTCTAAGAGCATTCCAGGATGGGGCTTAGAAAAAGATTCATCTGCAGTACGGGTTTCATGAAACATCTGCTCTAGCTGATGATGTTTTAAGGAGCGATTTAATCCCACACGAGGCTTGCCCGTAGCAATCCCTAAAAGGTAACCATCCTCACGCAAGCTTGCTAGCAGCTCACGAATGCCAGGAAATAAATGCAGCTCATGGTCCTTAGCTAAGTAGTGATAACGAAAGCGCTCAGTTAACTTAGGGAAATGTACAGGCTCAATCCATGGCACTGCTCTTCTGAGTAAATCCTGAATACCCAAACCAATGACTGAGCTTGCCAAAGCATCATCAGGCGCTTCAAAGCCCAAATCTCGGCAACCTTGCTGAATACAATCTACGATCGTGGGCGTGGAATCCATGATGGTCCCATCCCAATCCCACACAATCAGGTCGTAACGTCTATCGAGTTTTTGTTCTTCAAGCATCGCTAAGCACTTCAAAGTGTTTCATCATCGCTGTAAATTCAGCAGGTAATGGTGATTCGATACGCATCTTCTCACCTGTTCGCGGATGGGTAAACCCAGCCAAATGGGCATGCAAGTACAAACGCTTGGATTTCACAATCTTGTCTTGATCTTCAAAACCGTATTTATCATCGCCCAAGATAGCGTGACCCAATTTCTGGAGGTGCACGCGAATCTGGTGGGTACGACCGGTTTTCAACTGAGCTTCAGCTAGGGTAATGGCCATTTCTCCGCGCCTCATTACCTTAGTCACGCGCAAAGCCGTATGACTTGGAAGACCATCTGGGTCCACTCGCACACGACGCTCGCCATTGGGTAATAAATATTTATGAAGCGCAAACTTTAATTGCATAACGCCGGCACCCTGAGCAATTTCCCCATGGGCGAGCAAGAAGTAGCGTTTATCCGTTTGTCCTTCCCGAATCTGACGATGCAATTCAACTAGAGCACTGCGTTTCTTAGCCAACAGCAAAACACCTGAGGTATCTCGATCCAAGCGATGGACTAATTCCAAAAACTTGAGCTCGGGGCGAGTAATACGCAAAGTTTCGATCACACCTAGGGCGATACCTGAACCACCATGAACGGCTAAACCTGCTGGTTTATTAACGATCAATAAGGCCTCATCCTCAAAAAGAATAGGCATTTTGTCGGAGTAACCCTGAGCTCGAGATTTGGTTTGGGCGGTATTGACGGCTGCCATTTGGGCGGGCTCAGCGATGCGCACTGGCGGCACTCTAACCACATCACCCTCAATTAAGCGGGTAGTTGGCTCAGCTCTTTTTTTATTTACCCGAACCTCGCCAGAGCGAATAATCCGATAAACGTGGCTTTTGGGAACCCCTTTAGCCCAACGTAGGAGGTAATTGTCTAGACGCTGTCCAGCCTCCTCTGGACCAATAGTCTGAAGAAGAACAGCCGCTGGAGTAGTCGTTTTTGGCGGTAAAGGCTTAAAAATGGGTTCGGGTTTCATGATTTATCTCTCTCGCCATCAAGCCAAAGGTCGGCGAGGGACTTAACAATACCCCATTGTCCTTCAACTTGTGCCGTATAATCAACGCTCTAGCCAATTTATTGGCCCGAGGCTAACCTGATTCAGGTTGGATTCGTGGAGCTTGGAGTCGCCCTTAATAGACTCCCGGGGTTGCCCCTCCCCCGTTGTAATGAGGCGCAGGGTTGGTGTGCCGTATGCCGCGACCCGCGATTAGAAGACAGTTTCCAGGCGCGCGCCTGCATTGATGACCTAAAGGAGGTCTCTGCGGCGATCGTCAAGTGTGGCACCGGTTGAATTAGACATGGTGTACCAGGCAATAAATGCTTGGATTTGCTTGATCCACACTCCAAAACCGCCAATGGGCTATGCCCCAAGCGGGTATCTAACTTGTCCCTAACGCAGCGCGCAGCGACACATTCCCCAATAGGAGAGTGTTATGAAACGCATGTTATTTAATGCAACTCAGCAAGAAGAGTTGCGAGTTGCCATCGTCGATGGTCAAAAACTCATTGATATTGATATTGAAGCTGCCGGTCGTGAACAACGTAAAGGCAATATTTACAAAGGTGTTATTACTCGTATCGAGCCCTCGCTCGAAGCTTGCTTTGTAAATTACGGTGAAGAACGCCACGGCTTTCTGCCATTTAAAGAAGTTGCCCGCACCTACTTTAAAGAGGGTGTTGATGTCCGTAATGCCTCTATTAAAGAAGCCTTACGCGAAGGCCAAGAAATCATTGTTCAGGTAGAAAAAGAAGAACGTGGCCAAAAAGGGGCTGCCCTCACCTCTTTTGTATCCCTGGCAGGTCGTTATTTGGTTTTAATGCCAAATAACCCTCGTGGAGGTGGTGTCTCACGTCGCATTGAGGGTGAAGACCGTCAAGAACTCCGTGAAGCAATGTCCCAATTAGAAGTGCCTGATGGTATGAGCATCATCGCTCGTACTGCTGGTATTGGCCGTGACGCCACTGAATTACAGTGGGATTTAAGTTATCTCATGCAGTTGTGGACAGCGATTGATGAAGCTGCAAAAGGCAACTCAGCACCACTATTGATATACCTCGAATCGAGCTTAGTGATTCGTGCGATTCGCGATTACTTCCAGCCTGATATCGGTGAGATCCTCATTGATACCGATGATATCTACGAGCAAGCTGCGGCATTTATGTCAGTAGTGATGCCAGATAATTTGCCAAGAGTGAAGCGCTATCAGGATGATGTGCCACTATTCTCACGCTTTCAAATTGAGCATCAAATTGAAACCGCGTATTCACGTACAGTGCCCTTGCCATCTGGCGGTGCGATCGTAATTGACCACACCGAAGCATTGGTTTCGGTTGACGTGAACTCTGCACGTGCAACCCGCGGCTCTGACATTGAAGAGACTGCAACTCGCACCAATTTAGAAGCAGCCGATGAAATCGCGCGTCAAGCGCGTTTACGTGACTTGGGTGGCCTCATCGTCATCGACTTCATTGATATGGAATCGAGCAAGGCCCAGAAAGATGTTGAGAATCGCTTGCGCGATGCTTTGCGTCATGACCGTGCTCGTGTTCAGATGGGCAAGATCTCCAAGTTTGGCTTAATGGAAATGTCACGCCAGCGTTTACGTCCTGCCCTATCTGAAGGTAGCCATGTGACCTGCCCACGCTGTAATGGCACCGGTCACATCCGTGATACCGAATCCTCTGCATTGCAAGTCTTGCGCATCATCCAAGAAGAGGCAATGAAAGAAAACACTGCTGCTATTCATACCCAAGTTCCAGTCGAAGTGGCTGCCTTCTTGTTAAACGAGAAGCGTGCTGAAGTCATCAAGATTGAAACGCGCTTCAAAGTGAATGTCTTGATGGTTCCTAACAAGCATTTAGAAACTCCGCATTACAAGCTTGAACGTTTACGTCATGACGATCCACGTCTTGACGATCAAAAAGCCAGTTATGTGATGGCTGAAGAAGCCGCGCGTGAGCTGGAGACTGATACTGCTGTTAGTCGTAAAGATGCGGAAGTAAAAGTGCGTCCAGAGGCCGCAGTAAAAGGCATCACCCCAAATGCTCCAGCACCAGCAAGCCAACCGCGCCCTGCACGTGATGAAAAAGTAAAAACTGAAACTGCTAGTACAGGTGGGTTCTTTGGATTTATTAAGAACCTGTTCTCATCATCGCCAGCACCAGAAGTGAAATCTGCTCCAAGCGCCCCACGTGGTCGCAACCAAAATAATCGTAATGGCGGTGGTAATAACCGTAATCGCGGTCGTCGTGGCGAACGGAGTGATCGTGGAGAACGTCCAGCAGAAGGTGAAGTTGGCGCTGAAAGTGCAAACGCTCCGCGCGAAGCGGGATCAGGCAGAGGTCGTCAAGATGGCCGTAACCGCAACGGCAATCGCAATCAAAACCCAAAACCAGAAAATCAAGCTGCGATAAGCCCTACCACTGAAGCTGCCCCTGGGACTGATACAGCCCCTAATGCAGATGGTGAAGAGCGACGTGGTCGTGGCCGTAATCGTCGTGGTCGTGGCCGTGGCCAACGTGGCGAACGCACAGAGTCCAATGGTGATACAGCGATTGCATCCGTTGTTGCAGCAGCAACTTCATTCTCAGGCCCTCCAGTAGGAATGGCTGGAGCGTCCGCTTCCATGCCGATTCAGAACATTGCTCAAAGCTTTGGAAACACGGTAGCTCCTGTAGTCTCTAACGAAGTAAAAGAACGGACACCGCGTGCGCCTAGAGAGCCAAGAGAGCAGCGTGCCCCGCGTCAAAGTAATCGCACTGATAACGCTACTCCAGCATCTACTCCAACAGCTGCACTAGCCCCAGCGATTGAAGTGATTGCCAAGCCCATGCCTGAGCTTCCTAAGGTTGCTTTCCAGGCTTTAGAAGAAACGCCACTGCACAATGTTGTTCAGTCTGCTGGTATGGTCTGGGTAGCAACAGATTCCAGCAAGCATCAAGAAGTGCAATCGCAAATTCATGCGGAACCAGAAATTTTGCCTATGGGCAGAACGCCGAAGGCACCCGTCAGTCTGCAAAATGGTCCAATGGTTTTAGTTGAAACCGGCGGCCAAGAAAAAACGGTTTAATTCGATTTCTCCAGACTGCTATTTATCCCAAAAGGATATTTGGCAGTTTGGCAGAAATACCGTTTCATAGCCATAATGAGTCATGGTTGAAAAAGTAATCCCTATACGTCTAGATGAAGGTAAGGGTCTT
>JBIISV010000014.1:0-21247 GCA_044340835.1 Polynucleobacter sp. | reverse complement strand
CCCTTTGAATACATTAATGAGCGTGGCAAAAATAGTATTCGTGAACATGCTTTTGAGGGTATTGTTGCTAACTTTGAAAGGCGTTATCGCGAGACTGATTCTGCGACAGTGCGAGAAGAGTTATCGCGTTATCAAAACGTACAAACCTGCCCAGAATGTAGTGGTAGTCGTTTACGTAAAGAAGCGCGCTTTGTCAAAGTGGGTGATGGCAAGCAATCACGTGCTATTTACGAAATCAGTGCTCTACCCCTAAAAGAAGCTAAAGAATATTTTGAAGTATTGGAGCTCAAGGGGGCTAAGCGCGAAATCGCAGACAAAATTGTTAAAGAGATTGGCTCGCGACTACGCTTCCTAAATGATGTAGGGCTAGACTACCTCTCATTAGAGCGCAGTGCAGATACGCTCTCTGGTGGGGAGGCTCAACGCATTCGACTGGCTTCCCAGATCGGCTCCGGCCTCACCGGAGTGATGTATGTATTAGATGAGCCCTCCATCGGACTACATCAACGTGATAACGATCGCCTAATTGGTACCTTAAAACACTTGCGTGATTTGGGTAATAGCGTACTGGTAGTAGAACATGATGAGGATATGATTCGCGCCTCTGACTATGTTATTGACATTGGCCCTGGGGCTGGCGTGCATGGTGGCGAAATCGTAGCTGAAGGCACCCCAGCCGAAGTAGAGGCCAATCCAAAGTCTCTCACCGGGGCTTATTTATCCGGTCGGGAGTGGATCGCCGTTCCCGAAAAACGGATTCCGGTTAATGATAAGTTCCTAGAAATTATTGGGGCACGTGGTAATAATTTGCAATCTGTTCACGCACAAATTCCTGTCGGCTTACTCACCTGCGTGACTGGTGTATCTGGCTCTGGTAAATCTACTCTTATCAATGACACGCTCCATCATGCAGTTGCACAACATATCTATGGCTCGAATGCAGAACCCGCAGCACATGATGCAATTAAGGGTCTCGAGAACTTTGATAAGGTCATTAGCGTAGATCAATCTCCGATTGGTAGAACGCCTCGCTCTAATCCAGCTACCTATACAGGGCTATTTACGCCGATTAGAGAATTGTTTTGCGGCGTACCAGCTGCGCGCGAACGTGGTTATGAAGCAGGCCGCTTCTCTTTCAATGTCAAAGGTGGTCGTTGCGATGCCTGTGAAGGTGATGGCGTTATTAAAGTAGAAATGCATTTCTTGCCAGACGTCTATGTGCCATGTGATATCTGTCATGGCAAGCGCTATAACCGTGAGACTCTAGACATTCGCTATAAAGGTAAAAATATTCATGAGGTACTGTCGATGACGATCGAACAGGCATATGAATTCTTTGAAGCGGTTCCGATTGTCAAACGCAAACTGAAAACCTTACTTGATGTTGGCTTAGGCTATGTCAAGCTAGGCCAAAGTGCTACCACCCTTTCTGGCGGTGAGGCGCAACGCGTTAAGCTCTCGCTAGAGCTATCAAAACGAGATACTGGCAGAACACTGTATATCTTGGATGAGCCAACCACTGGTTTGCATTTTCACGACATTCAACTGCTGTTAACTGTTCTACAAACCCTGAAGAAGCAAGGCAATACCATCGTCATCATTGAGCACAACCTAGATGTGATCAAGACTGCGGATTGGATTATTGACCTTGGTCCTAAAGGTGGCGCTGGCGGCGGGCAAATTATTGCCACCGGTACACCTGAAGAGGTTGCTAAAAATCAGGCGAGCTTTACTGGTCACTACTTAGCCCCACTACTTATTCGTAAACCAGTTCCAGGTAAAAAGAAAAAATAATCAGAGTAATTTAGATTCGGCTAAATCAGTCGCTTCTGAATTGCCTGAAAGCACCAAGATATCGTTGGCTTGTAGGCGCAAATCCGGGGTGAGGTCTAACTTAATATAGTCAGATCCACCCACTTTGCGCCTCACCGCCTGAATACTGACACCCTCGTTTTCTAGATGGAGCTCATCAAGTGTTTTACCAATACTGATGGACTCTGGAAGCAAAGTTACCGAATGTAAGCGCCACGATTCGTTTGATCCAAAATCATCATCTGCAGAGCCACGGAAGTAACCCCTTAATAAGCTGTAGCGTGCTTCACGCGCGCTCGTAATGCGTCGCACTACTTTCCGCATAGGCACACCCATCATGAGTAATACATGTGATGCCATCATGAGGCTGCCTTCAATTAACTCTGGGACAACCTCAGTTGCACCCGCCGCCTGTAGTTTCGCTAAGTCGGCATCATCTTTAGTGCGCACCAAGATAGTCATGCCTGGACGCAAATGCTCGACCTGGTGCAGTACTTTTAAGCTTGCCGGCGTATCCGCATAGGTAATCACCACTGCTTTAGCCCTGGCTAAACCTCCAGCAACTAGGTAATTTTCTCTACTCGCATCACCATAAACGACGTTATCACCTGCGCTTGCCGCCTCTTTCACGCGATCGGGGTCCATATCTAAAGCGATATAGGGAATTTTTTCTTGGTCAAGCATGCGAGCTAAGCTTTGGCCTGAGCGGCCAAATCCACAAATCATGACATGGTTTTCTGTGCGAACACTTTTGGCTGCGACACGCGTGAGCGCCAGCGATTGGAGCAACCACTCACTACTAGAGAAGCGCATGGCAATACGATCACTGTATTGAATGAGGAAAGGTGCGCAAAACATGGAGAGCAGCATGGCAGCTAACACTGCTTGACTTAAAGTGGAATCAATTAAATCTAAACTATCAATTTGATATAGGAGAACAAAGCCAAATTCACCTGCCTGCGCTAAACACAAACCGGTCCGAATCGAAATACCGGGACTTGAACCAAAGGCGCGAGATAGCAAAGCAATTAAGCCAAACTTAAAAATCAGCGTGCCCATCAATAGCAGGATGATTAATGCCCATTGCTGGTAAATGACCTGAAAATCCAGCAGCATGCCAACCGAAATAAAGAAAAGACCCAAGAGCACATCTCTAAAGGGCTTGACATCCTCTTCCACCTGGTGGCGATAAGGCGTCTCAGCAATCAACATCCCTGCCATGAATGCGCCTAGAGCCAAAGACAAACCAAAATGCTCCGTCAACCCTGCCATACCCAAAACAATGAGTAGTAGATTGAGCATGAAAAGCTCTTGAGAGCGCAATTTAGCCACCAAGCTAAACCACCGACTCATCAAGGTTTGCCCAATAACGAAAATGAGCACGAGCGCCACTCCAATCTTGATGGATGCTGCGGTCAGTGCCAAAAAGAGATCTTCGGGGTTTTTTCCAAGTGAGGGCAACAAAATTAAAAGGAAGACGACCGCCAAATCCTGAAACAGCAAGATACCAATAATGTTGCGTCCATGTTCAGTCTCAATTTCAGAGCGATCAGAGATGAGTTTGGTAACGATCGCAGTAGAGGACATGGCTAGCGCGCCCCCTAAAGCAACGGCGGCCTGCCATGAAATGGGATAAATCCAGTTCATCAACAGACTGGCAGGAACCGCAAGGAGTATGGTCAAAATGACCTGGCTGCCCCCTAAGCCAAACACGATGGTTCGCATGGCTCTGAACTTGTGGAGATTAAATTCCAGGCCAATGGAGAACATCAAGAAAACCACCCCAAATTCGGCCAAATACTTGACGGTAGCTGAATCATTGGCCAAACCGAAGGCATGAGGCCCAATTAACACGCCAATGGCCAAATAGCCCAAAATAGGGGGTAGCCCAAAAAAGCGGAAAATAACTACCCCGGCCACTCCGGAAGCCAGCAAGATGAGGGTTAAATGAAGGACTGACGGCATATACTCACCCCATGATAGCTAAGACTCGTGAACGAACCCTAAAGCTTGCGCGTGACACCCTCACAATTGAGGCTGCCGCACTGCAAACTATTCGTGATCGCCTTGAAGGCGCCAATGCGGATGCCCTAGTGCTGGCCGTTGAACTCTTGCATGCCTGTAAAGGCCGTATTGTGGTGTCTGGTATTGGTAAATCAGGACACATTGCTCGCAAGATTGCCGCCACATTTGCATCCACTGGCTCACCTGCTTTTTTTGTTCATCCCGCAGAAGCCAGTCATGGTGACCTGGGCATGGTGACACGTGACGACGTCTTTGTTGCTTTATCGAATTCTGGTGAAACCGATGAGCTACTGACCATCGTGCCGATTGTCAAACGTACAGGCGCAAAACTGATAGCCCTCACAGGCGCACCACAATCCTCTCTAGCAAAATTAGCAGATGCCCATTTAGATACCAGTGTTGATAAAGAAGCTTGTCCTCTTAATCTTGCGCCAACTACCAGCACTACTGCTGCGCTAGCTATGGGTGATGCGCTGGCAGTTGCACTCTTGGATGCCCGCGGCTTTCAAGCGGAAGATTTCCAACGCTCCCACCCCGGTGGACGCTTAGGTCGTAAACAGCTGATGCATGTCAGTGAAGTCATGCGCAACTTAGATGAGACTCCAAAGATTTCGAGCTCCGCCTCATTACAAGAGGCTCTTCTAGAGATGACTGCCAAGCGGATGGGCATGGTGGTTACTTTAGATAGCGTCAATAGGGTTGCGGGCATTTTCACTGATGGTGACTTGCGTCGTCTGCTTGAGAAAAGCACCAATCTGGATGGCGTCACTTTAGAGAAGGCGATTACTTCAGTACCTCGCACTATTCCTCCTGAGCTATTAGCAGAAGAGGCGATTGAAATGATGGAGAAGCATCGGATCAACCATTTAGTGGTGACCGACCCCCAAGGCACATTACTTGGCGCACTCAATCTACATGATTTGTTTGCGGCCAAGGTCATTTAAGAAATCTTCAATCCCCATTAATTTATACCTATGCCGAGTGCCTTTAATCCCCATAAAAGTAACCCATTAAGCCAGTACCCACAGGCTTGGGATCGCGCCAGCACAGTGAAAATACTGGTATTAGATGTTGATGGTGTTCTCACGAATGGACAAGTATTTATTGGAGAGAACGGCAAAGAGTCCCTTAAGGCTTTTGATATTCAAGATGGATTAGGAATCAAGCTCTTAGAAAAGATTGGCATTCCAACGGCAATCATTACTGGGCGGAGCTCTAAAATGGTTTTGACACGCTGCGAAGAGCTAGGCATCAAACAGGTACATATGGGCGTGGAAAACAAAGCTGTGGCTTTAGAAAATATTCTGAAATCTCTCGGCTTAAAATCCACAGAATCCGCAGTCATGGGCGATGACTGGCCTGATTTCCAAATGATGAAGTCTGCCGGATTAAAAGTCTGTCCTGCCCAAGCTCACGAAGCCGTAAAAGAGATTGCTCACTTGGTTACCTCACGCCCTGGCGGAAGTGGGGCGGTCCGCGAACTCTGCGACTTGATTTTGAAAGCACAAAATCGCTATGAGGAATTACTCGCTCAGGCACGGGCTTAAGGTTTTTCGTAATGCAGCTTAATCCCCAACAAATCAAACTGAGTATCTGGCGATCCTTATTACGTCTCATGCCCTTGATCTTGATGGGTGCACTCACTCTTGTGACGTTTTGGCTGGTCAAAAATAATTCGCCAATAGAAAAATCTGTGGTCGAACGCGTACGTTTACATGAGCCTGATTACACGATTATGAATGGGGCACTATCTGCCCTCAATGAATTTGGTAATACTAAATATCGCATATTAGGCAAGAAAGTAATTCACTATGATGATGACGCCTCAATCGATATTGAAACTCCTCGCATGCGCCTATTTCCACCCGAAAAATCACCGATCACTGTCAAAGCAGATAAAGGACATCTCGATGGTGATCTGACTATTTTAGATTTAATGGGTAACGCAGAAATCGTTCGGCCACCCCAAGATGCATCAGCGACTGAGCCGGCAAGACCGCGCATGCTGGCAAGCTCTTCGTATTTCAAGGTGCTGATCAATGATGACATCATAGAAACTAATAAGCCGCTTACGCTTGAGCAAGGTATCTCTGTTATGCACTCAACCGAAGGTGGTGTATTTAACAATATTGAACAAAGCATGGTTTTATCTGGAAGAGTAAAGGGGCGTATCGAACGGATACAACCAGGAGCAAAACCATGAGTCATGCGCACTTCAATTTGTTACCTCAATTCATCATATTGACCTTGGTATTAACTACCTCCATCACCAGTAATGTCAGCGCTGAAAAAGCAGATCAAGACAAACCCATTATTTTAGAGGCTGACAAAATTTCGGTGAATGATGTACAGCAAATCTATGATCTTAGCGGCCAAATTCTTTTAACTAAAGGGAGCATTCTGATTACTGGCGAAAAAGGAAAAATTAAAGTTGATCCTGAGGGCTATGAATACGTTGACGTTCAAGGCAATCCCAAGTCTACTGCCAGCTTTAGACAAAGACGTGAAGGACTGGCCAATGAGTTTATGCAGGGTCGCGGTCAAACTGTAACTTATAACGCAAAGACTGAGCTTCTTACTTTGACTGGAGATGCCAACCTGAAGCGCCTACACAACATGCAAATGTTAGATCAATTGCGTGGCTGGAAAATTGACTATGACGATATCACCCAACGGTATCAAGTCTACCCACCCAAAGATGCCAAGGCAGAAGACCTGCCCCTGGCTCGAGCCATCCTATCCCCAAGAAGAAAAGCTACACTAGAGAAATGATCACGGATTCAAATAGCAATCAAAAAATCGCTACCTTAAGCGCTCAGCATCTTCAAAAGCGCTACGGCGCTCGCACGGTGGT
This sequence comes from Polynucleobacter sp., assembly GCA_044340835.1. Taxonomy (GTDB): domain Bacteria; phylum Pseudomonadota; class Gammaproteobacteria; order Burkholderiales; family Burkholderiaceae; genus Polynucleobacter. The sequence continues at coordinate 14,556 of JBIISV010000014.1, read as the reverse complement.
GCGCGATGTTTCAATAGAAGTAAAGTGTGGCGAAGTAGTTGGGCTCTTGGGGCCAAATGGTGCTGGTAAGACAACCTCTTTCTACATGATTGTTGGCTTAGTGCCACTAGACGGTGGAGGTATTATTCTGGACGGCAAGGATATCACCCGCCTTCCTATTCATGAGCGGGCCCGCATGGGCTTGTCCTACCTCCCACAAGAAGCCTCTGTTTTCAGAAAGCTCAACGTAGCCGAAAATATTCAAGCCGTATTAGAGCTACAAGTTCAGGGTGGCAAACGCTTGAGTAAAGCCGAGATTGCGCATCGTCTAGATGAACTCTTGAGCGAACTGCAAATTAGCCATCTGCGTCATAACCCAGCGCTTTCCTTATCCGGCGGGGAGCGAAGAAGAGTTGAAATTGCTAGGGCCTTAGCCTCTCAGCCTAAGTTCATTTTGCTAGATGAGCCCTTTGCTGGTGTCGATCCTATTGCAGTTGGAGAGATTCAACGAATTGTGCGCTTTTTACGAGACCGTCAAATTGGCGTTCTCATCACTGACCATAATGTGCGAGAAACCTTAGGCATTTGTGATCATGCCTACATCATCAGCGAGGGTAGCGTGCTAGCAGAAGGTAAGCCAGACCAAATCATTGAAAACGATGCCGTCAGAAGAGTCTATCTAGGCGAGAACTTCCGTATGTAGATATTCAGAGTTTTTCGAATATTTATTAAATAAAAATGATCTGACCCCTTGGTTTTCAGCAAAATCGCTGATACGCTGGAGGTTCATGAAGTTCATTTTCATATCAACAAGTACCTCATTACAGGGGCCTGCTGCGCACCCCAAGCAATTACTTGCGTATGCGTTTTGCTTTGAATAGGAGCTGCTGATGAATTTAAAAATTAATAGCCGTCATGTCGAAGTTACCCCTGCCATGCGTACCCACCTCGAAAGTGGCTTAGCTAAAATTCGTAAACACTTTGACCATGTCTTAGATGCCTCTGCCTTTTTAATTGTTGATAATGCGAAAGAAAAAAATCTTCGGCAAGCTGCTGAGATCACTATTCATCTCAAAGGCAAGGAACTCTTTGCTGAAGCCCATAATGCTGATCTGTACCATGCCATGGATGCGGTAGTAGATAAACTCGAGCGTCAAGTGATTAAACATAAAGAAAAGATTCAAAATCATCATCACGAAAAGCATTTTGAGTAACCCTTGGCATCAGGACACCTATAATCATTCAATATGAATGCCCTGACCGATCTTTTTGCCCTCGACCGCATTACCTTAAATAACCCTGCTAAAAATCGGGTAGAGGCATTTGCGGCTGCAGGGGCTTTATTTGCCAAACAAGCGGGGCTTGAGGCTCAGGCTATTATTGGCTTCTTAAATGCTCGAGAAGACTTAGGCTCCACCGCTTTGGGTGCTGGCGTTGCCATTCCCCATGGTCGAGTAAAGGGACTAAAGCACCCCATTGCTGCATTTGTAAAATTGAAAGATCCCATTGAATTTGCTGCGCCCGATGGCGAGGCGGTATCCATCCTGATTTTTTTGCTTGTGCCTGAAAAAGCAACGCAGCAGCATCTAGAAATTTTGTCTTCTATTGCACAGCTCCTTTCAGACCAAGATACCCGTAAGTCGCTTGTCTCAGAGGCAAGCTCAGAAAAGGTGTATCAGTTTTTACAAATGTGGAGCTCCGTTTGACTATCCAGCCTTTGCTCTTAGAGGGAGTGACTGCCCAGCAGGTCTTTGATGACAACGTCTCTGACTTAAAGCTGTCCTGGATCAGTGGTTTGGAGGGTGCAGATCGTAAGTTTCCCTTAGATGCTGTAAAAGCTGCCGCAGCTAGCTCTGATCTTGTCGGCCATCTAAACCTAATTCACCCAAGCCGTATCCAGATTTTTGGCGAACAAGAGATTGAATATCATGCCGAACTCGAGCCCAAGCAAAGACAAGAACAAATCTCTGACTTGATTTCAAAAACACCGCCATGCGTGATTGTGGCGGATGGCAAGGCGGCTGATCCCGATCTGCAACTTTTTTGCCAAAGATCATCGACACCATTATTTACAACCACCGTTTCTGCTGCTGAGGTGATTGATCACCTACGAACCTACCTCACTAAAATTGGCGCCCCCCAGATCACGATGCATGGCGTTTTCATGGATATTCTGGGATTAGGAGTTTTAATTACAGGCGAGTCTGGTCTTGGTAAAAGCGAGTTAGGCTTAGAGCTGATTTCTCGGGGTCATGGCCTGGTTGCCGACGATGCGGTAGATTTTTCTCGCCTTGGCCCCGACTATATTGAAGGTCGCTGCCCTGTGATCTTACGTAATCTTTTAGAAGTTCGTGGACTGGGCTTATTAGATATTCGCACTATCTTTGGTGAAACTGCCGTTCGTCGTAAATTGAAATTACGCTTAATTGTGCAATTGGTTCGCCGCAACGAAGGTGAATTTGAGCGTCTACCTTTAGAGGCACAGCATATAGATGTTTTAGGTGTCCCCATTAGAACCGTCAAAATTCAAGTAGCTGCGGGTCGTAACTTGGCCGTCCTCGTGGAGGCAGCAGTACGCAATACTATTTTGCAATTACGTGGTGTCGACACCTTAAAAGAATTTATGGAGCGTCAGCGTTTACAAATGACTGCTGAAGCAGAGTCCACTAAATCACAAGGTCGCCTGCTCTAATATGCAAATTAATCTGATTACCGGCATCTCTGGCTCAGGTAAATCAGTTGCACTGAGAGCCTTCGAGGACGCAGGCTATGACTGTGTAGACAATCTACCAGTTACCCTTCTAGAAAGCCTGATCACTACGCTTGAGGGCGAAAAGAGTGAGCGGGTAGCCGTAGCGATTGATGCTCGCCGTGGACAGTCCATTGCTGAGCTCCCCATGATCCTAGAAAATCTACGCCGCAATCATCAAGTGCGGATTGTTTTTCTCAATGCAGATACCAACACACTCATACAGCGCTTTTCAGAAACCCGCCGACGTCACCCACTCTCGGGAAAAACCCAGCAGACTCAAGCAGCCACTCTCATCGAAGCAATTGATAAGGAACGTAGCCTGCTAGAGCCTTTGCTTACACAAGCCCATAGTATTGATACCAGCGATCTTCCTGCACATGCATTACGCGCCTGGATTCAGGATCTTCTTAAAGATAAGCCTCAAGGCCTAACCGTGATTTTTGAGTCTTTTGGATTCAAAAAAGGTTTGCCAAGCGAGGCAGACCTAGTCTTTGATGTACGCTGCCTGCCCAATCCTCACTATGACAAAGCCTTGCGCCCTTTATCCGGCAAAGATCAAGCGGTCAGAGAATTTTTAGAGAAAATTCCTGAAGTAGTTAGTATGGAAAGTGACATTATTCAATTTGTCGAGAAATGGTTACCGCACTACATTGCGGATGGTCGGAGCTACCTCACGATTGCAGTTGGTTGTACTGGTGGACAACATCGCTCGGTTTATCTTGTGAGCCGAATCATTGCGCATTTTCTGCCTAAAAAAGATTTGGCTACACTCCAAATCAATTTTTTAAGTCGTCACCGCGAGCTAGACTCAATCCCTGCAAAAGCAATTTAATCGGCTGCGGTAAGCCGTACTTTCCTAGCTGACGCAAAGGAATCCACTTCAAATCATCGCTAGGGAATGTCACTGTATCACTTGAAGTCACATGCCAGATTTGCATCCATAAGCGTCGATGAGTAAAGATATGCTTTATCTCCAATCCGCGTTCGATTGACTTGCAAGTCTTCAAAACAGCAGGGACTTCCTCCTCTGGCAAAACTAAGGTTAACAATTCTTTTACAGTGAGGTGGTTTACTTTTTTTTCTCTCGCCCTCCAGGTAGATTCAGGTAAAGACCACAGTCCGCCCCAAATTGCTTTCGCTGGCCGCTTTTGCAATAACACTGAATTACCTTGTCTCAACAGCAATATATCGCAATTAAATTCGGGAGATTTGGCTTTAATTACCTTGCGAGGTAATAACAGAACTTGACCGCTTAAATTGGCTTGACAATCTTTTGCAAAAGGGCACTTCTGAGTTCTGCTAATACACACCGGTTTTCGTGAAGTGCACCAGGTTGCCCCAAAATCCATTAAGGCTTGGGTGTATACCGGCATATCTGCTGGATTGATAGGAACTAGATTTTGGGCTAAAAGCCATAACTGGTCGTTGACTGCCTTTTCCTGAACGACACCCTCTATCCCAAACAAGCGTGCCAAAATCCGCTTTACATTCGCATCCAGAATCGGTGCCCGCTCATGAAATGCAAAAGCGGCGATTGCACCAGCGGTAGATCTACCAATTCCTTTTAGCTGCTCAAGCAAAATAGGATCACTCGGAAATTTTCCCCCAAACACATCCATCACTTGCATAGCGCAAGCATGCAAGTTACGAGCGCGCGAATAATAACCCAGTCCAGCCCATTCAGCCAAGACATCATCCAATGGCGCAGCAGCCAATTTCTGGACGGTTGGGAAACGCTTCATAAAACGGGGGTAACGCTCCAAGACAGTGGCTACTTGAGTTTGCTGCAACATAATTTCAGAAACCCATACTGCATAAGGATCTCGAATACTTTGCCAAGGCAAGCCTTGGCGCCCATCCTCACCATGCCAAGCAATCAGCTTAGTAGCGAAGTGCTTCATTAGCGCTTCTGACATTGGGGGCAAAAATAGGTGGAGCGTTGGCCTTGCACTATTTGCTTAATTGGCGTCTTACATGCTTTGCACGCTTGGTCTTTGCGATCGTAAACTTTAGTTTGCACCATGAAGTGTCCGGGATCACCTTCGCTATTGACAAAATCTTTTAATGAACTACCACCAGCAGCGATTGCTTTTTTCAAAATCAATCTGACTGCAGCAGCTAATCGAGAGCATTGTGGACGTGTTAATTTACCTGCGGCTTTTGCTGGATGAATACCGGCTTCAAATAAACTTTCTGAGCAATAGATATTGCCAACTCCAACCACCGCTTGACCCGCCAAAAGAAATTGTTTAACTGCGATACTCCGTTTTCGAGAAGCTTGGTACAACACTTCGGCACCAAGCTCACCTGAAAATGCGGGCGAGAAAGGCTCGACCCCGAGTTTTTGCAAGAGCGCATTATTCTCAATTGGCCCTAGGGATTTTGGGTGCCATAGAACTGCCCCAAACTTTCGGGGGTCATGCAAACGCAGGCTTAACTTACCAAACTCAAACGTCACCCGATCATGTGGCTTAAGCGCATCACTGCTAGGGAGCACCCGCAATGTTCCAGTCATTCCTAAATGCAGCAATAGATAACCAGCATCTAACTCCATCAACAAATATTTACCGCGTCGCTCTATGCCCCAGACCTTTTGACCAGGCAGCAAGCGACCTAAGTTACTGGGTACGGGCCAGCGCAAACGGCCGTCAATAATCTGGACTGAACTAAGCTTGCGGCCCTCTAAATGGGGCTGGATACCTAATCGGGTAACTTCGACTTCTGGGAGTTCTGGCATAAATCAATTGTAGATTCGCAGATTAGAATATGCTCATGGTCAAATTTTTACTCCAGCACGCTTTGTGCACCCTTATGCTCGCTGCCGGGCTTGGCATAGGCCTTTCCTCAAGTCCAGCCATTGCCAGAAATAACAGCTTAGATAGTGGTGAAGCCATATTTGAAGTCTTAGCCTCAGAAATCGCCCTACAACGGGGTGAGGCTGGCTTAGCCTATGGAACCTATTTAGAGCTTGCTCGCCAGCTCAATGACCCCCGCTTAGCGCAAAGGGCTATGGAGATTGCGATTAATGCAGGTGCGCCAGATTTAGCCCTCCAAGCGGCTCAGACTTGGGATGGCCTGGCAGGTCCCAAGCAGACCAAACCCAAGGAGGTACTCGTCACCCTCCTGATTCTCAATCAACGCTGGTCAGATGCTATCAAACCAGCTATTGCGCTTTTGAATCAGCAAACTCCGGCACAACGTGAAAATACTTTGCTACAGATTCAGGCATTACTAGCCAAGGCTAAGGATGAATCAGAGGCCTTAAGGGCTTTTTATGAAATCGTTGCGACATTAAAACCAGAACCAAAAGACCCTAGCCTTCTCTACACCTACGCTATGTCTGCTGAAAAATCAGGACATGTCGATGAAATGGAGAAAATACTCCGCGATATCTTGCGCAAGAATCCCAATGATGTAAATAGTCTAAATGCGCTTGGTTACTCGCTAGCCGATCGTAATCAAAAATTACCCGAAGCATTCAAGCTCATTACTAAAGCGCATCAACTCTCACCTCGAGATGGCTTTATTTTGGATAGTCTTGGTTGGGTTAATTTTCGTATGGGTAACAATGTCCTTGCCCTCGAACAACTACAACAGGCTTTCAACATCAAACCTGAAGCAGATATTGCTGCACATATTGGCGAAGTCTTATGGCTAATGAATCGCCCAATCGATGCTGAAGATATTTGGCGCAAGGGCCAACAACTCGATGCCAATAATCCCACCCTTAAAGAAACTTTGAAGCGCTTAAAACCGGATTGGTCGCTAGCTGATAGCACCCACAAGGGCTCATGGGATGGTCGTTTTGCAGTAAAGGTAACTGGCCTGACTGAAGGAAAAAATCAGGGTGGCTCCGGTGGATTTACTTTGACTCAAGATGCGCTGACCGATGTATTAGAAATTCGTAATCCAATGGGTGGATCTATTGCCAAAATCACGATCAAGCCTGGTGAGGCTATTTTGGAGCGCGATGGTGAAATGACTACGGCTGTTGATGCAGACACCTTAGTTCAAAATACTCTAGGGCTGCCGCTACCCGCTCGCGGTTTATCTGATTGGTTGAGGGGACAAACTCGTCCCGGCAGCAATGCCAGTGTTGAACGAAACGCAAAGGGACAAGTGAGCAAAATTACCCAGGATGGTTGGACTCTCAACTACAACTGGGCCGATGGTCAAAGCTTAGAAAAACTCACGATGAATCGCAGTTCGAACATCGGGTCCATTGATATCCGCCTGATCTTTGATATCCCGAATAGGTGAAGTAGAAGCCATGCGTAATGCATTAGAACTGCGCTGTCCCGCAAAACTCAATCTCTTTCTCCATATTGTTGGACGCCGTGCGGATGGCTACCATCTCCTACAATCTGTTTTTCAGTTAATTGATTGGTGTGACGTCCTCACCCTAAAGATCATTTCAGAAAATGAGATTCGCCGCATCAATCCTATTTCTGGCGTGCCTCCTGAAGAAGATTTGGTTGTACGCGCAGCAAGGCTACTAAAAACGTTCTCCAAGACTGATCAGGGTGTAGAGATCGGGCTAAAAAAAATGATCCCGATGGGTGCCGGCCTGGGGGGCGGATCGTCTGATGCTGCGGCCACTCTGATTGGGCTCAATCGCCTCTGGAACCTCAATTTCGATACTTCCACTTTGAGCCAACTTGGCCTCAAACTAGGGGCAGATGTGCCATTTTTCCTGTTTGGCCAAAATGCCTTTGTAGAAGGGGTTGGGGAGAAATTAGAAGCCGTCCCCCTGAAAACGCAAGACTTTGTAGTGATCTTCCCAAATCAAGGGATTGCGACTGCAAAGATTTTTCAAGACCCTCAATTGACCCGAGATCACGCTCCGATTACAATAGATCGCTTTCTTGCATCGCCAGAGTCATATCAATCAAATGATTGTCAGGCAGTAGCGGTGCGAAATTGTCCTGAAGTGAAGCAAGCATTAGATTGGATTTACAAGGCAGTGCCAAATTCGGCTCCTTGTATGTCTGGCTCCGGAAGCAGTGTATTTGCCGCCTTAGACTCTAAGACGGACACTAAGAATCTAGAAAATCTTCTGCAAAATCTTCCAAAAGGATGGATAGGTCGAATTGTTGGGGGTCTAAATAAAAATCCCGCTTACAATTTGAATTCTTCAGATTAAGCTGTAGGGGAATCGCCAAGCTGGTTAAGGCACTGGATTTTGATTCCAGCATGCGAAGGTTCGAATCCTTCTTCCCCTGCCAACTACTGTAGATAAGACTAAAAGACATTCATTCGACCTCCACCAAAATTCCAAAATCACCTATGTCCGCCCCAATGAACTCAGATTTACTGACTCTTTTCACAGGCAATGCAAATCCGGTTTTGGCTCATGCAGTCGCCAAAGAGCTCGATCTCCCAATGGGAAAAGCATTCGTTGGCCGTTTCTCTGATGGTGAGATCCAGGTCGAAATTCAAGAAAACGTCCGTGGTAAAAATGTTGTTGTCATTCAATCTACTTGTGCTCCAACAAACGATAGTTTGATGGAGCTGATGATTATGATTGATGCCCTGAAGCGTGCATCAGCAAGCCGCATAACCGCAGTGATCCCTTACTTCGGTTACGCTAGACAAGACCGTCGCCCTCGCTCTGCACGGGTTGCAATCTCCGCCAGAATCGTTGCAAACATGCTTCAGTCGGTTGCCGGCATAGAGCGTGTTTTAACCATGGATCTTCATGCTGACCAAATTCAGGGTTTCTTTGATATTCCGGTAGATAACATCTACTCGTCCCCTGTGTTGCTAGCCGACCTCCAGGCTCAGAAGACCCAAAAAGACCTGATCATTGTTTCGCCAGATATTGGTGGCGTAGTTCGAGCCCGTGCAATGGCCAAACAATTGGGTACCGATTTGGCCATTATTGATAAACGTCGCCCTAAAGCCAATGTCTCAGAAGTCATGCATCTCATCGGCGAAGTAGAAGGCCGTCATTGCGTCATCATGGATGACATTATTGATACTGGCGGCACTCTCTGTAAAGCTGCTGAGGCCCTAAAAGAGCGTGGTGCCAAGGGTGTAACTGCCTACTGTACCCATGCCGTTCTCTCTGGTGGAGCAGTAGCCCGTATCTCCGCCTCAGAATTAGACGAGTTGGTAGTCACCGACACCATCCCTTTGACCCCAGAAGCGCTAAAAGTATCCAAAATTCGTCAACTCAGCGTTGCCCCCATCCTTGCTGAGACCCTTTCCCGCATCAGCAAGGGTGACTCAGTAATGTCGATGTTTGCTGAATAAGCCAAAAACAGCTTTTCAACCCTGTTTTTGTCACTTTTGAGCCTTTTCTAGGCAAAAATTGCTATTTCCACGATATAATCAAAGGCTTTTCTGTTTGGTCGCGAACGGAAATTAACCTTTATTTTAGGAATTCAATATGAAAGTAGTAGCCTTTGAAAGAAGCGTACAGGGAACGGGTGCGAGCCGCCGTCTGCGCAACTCCGGTAAAACTCCGGGCATTATCTACGGCGGTAAAGACGCCGCAACTGTAATTGAGTTGGATCACAACGCACTGTTCCATGCTCTCCGTAAGGAAGCATTCCACTCATCCATCCTGGATCTCGAAATCAGCGGCAAGGCACAAAAAGTGTTGTTGCGCGATTATCAGATGCATCCGTTTAAGCCTTTAGTTCTGCACATTGACTTCCAGCGCGTATCTGCGACTGAGAAAGTACATATGCGCATTCCATTGCATTTCATCAACGCTGAAGTATCGGCAGCAGTGAAATTACAAGGCGCTTTGATTAGCCACATCTCCACTGAATTGGAAGTATCTTGCTTGCCAGCAGACTTGCCAGAGTTCATTGAAGTAGACTTGAGCAAGATTGAAGTTGGTCATGGTATTCATGCAAAAGACATCACACTGCCAAAAGGCGTTTCCTTGGTATTGCATATTGAGCAGGAAAATCCAGTATTAGCTAACGCACGTATCCCAGTTGTGAAAGCTGCAGATACTGAAGCTGCTCCTGCAGCTGCTGCTGCGGCTCCTGCTGCTGAAGCTCCAAAAGATAAAGCTTAATATTTAAGCCCTATCTTTGCGACAGAGAAGGCCCGCTATCCAGCGGGTTTTCTTTTTTGTGGAAATGCTTTTATCCTTAAGTACTAATCATGACTAAATTAATTGTTGGCCTCGGCAACCCTGGCGATGAGCACATAGAAGATCGGCATAATGCTGGCTTCTGGTTTGTCGATGCCCTAGCCAAACAATTGAATGCCCGCTTTGAAACTGAAAAACGCTTTCATGGCAAAGTAGCGAAGGCTAAGTGGGATGACGAGGACCTCTACCTCCTCAAGCCCAGCACTTATATGAATCTCAGTGGCCAGGCAGTTGGCGCACTATGTCGCTTTCACAAAATTACCCCTCAAGATGTACTGGTTGTGCAAGATGAACTTGATCTCAAGCCCGGTACGGCACGCATCAAGCTTGGTGGTGGTACTGGGGGTCATAATGGACTAAAGGACATTCAAGCTCACCTCAGCACCCCAGAATACTGGCGCCTGCGCTTGGGCATTGGTCACCCGCGCGACCTAGCTGGAGAAGGTACGCGAGTAATGGATGTGGCTGACTTTGTTTTGAGAAGGCCTTTACAAGCAGAACAAAAACAAATTGATGCCAGTATTCAGGATGGCTTAAAAATTCTGCCCTTGTTTTTAAAAGGCAATGCTCAAGCAGCAATGCTGGAGTTGCACTCCAAAACAAATTCGCTTTAGCGCAATTTCTAAAACCTTATTTTATTTGGCTAGTGCTTTTTTAGCAGCAGTTAGAGCTTGATACTTCGCCATGAGCTGCGTTTGATTTTCTGAAAATGCAGGGTTCATTGGTATGCAATCCACTGGACATACCTGTTGACACTGTGGCGCATCGTAGTGACCGACACATTCAGTGCATTTATTAGGATCAATTTCATAGATCTCCAGACCCATGTAAATTGCATCATTCGGGCATTCGGGCTCACACACATCACAGTTGATGCATTCGTCTGTAATCATTAAAGCCATGAAGTCTGCCTACCAACCTTCCTATTTGTTTTGATTGGTGGCCGCAATCTTTTCTACTAGCCACTTTTCCACGGATGGGAAAACAAACTTGCTAACGTCCCCGCCCATGGAAGCAATCTCACGCACAAAAGTTCCAGAGATAAATTGATATTGATCAGATGGCGTCAGAAACAAAGTTTCCACATCAGGCAATAAATAGCGGTTCATACCCGCCATTTGAAACTCGTACTCAAAATCAGATACCGCTCGTAAACCGCGCACAATCACGCGAGCATTGTGCTCACGAGCAAAATCTTTTAAGAGGCCTTTAAAGCCAACAATCTTGACATTGGAATAATGGCCAAGCACTTCTTTAGCAATTGCAATGCGCTCTTCCAAAGTAAAGAACGGGCGTTTACTGCGGCTATCAGCCACACCAACAACGAGCTCGCCAAAAATGCTTGAGGCGCGACGCACCAAATCCTCGTGACCACGAGTAAAAGGATCAAATGTTCCGGGATATACAGCAACAGTCATAACGCTCCTAAGGCTTTATCAGGTACAGGCAAGAGTTTAGTCCCTTCTAGAGCGAAATAGACAAGCTTTTACCTGGCCGGCCTCTAAGTGCTTGGCGCAATACCAAGCGGGTACCAGGGCCTCAATCTGCTCGCGCGAGCGATTTGCGGGAAACTCCACGTAAATCCCCCCTCCAGCTCTATCATCACAGATGCGAGCAGCCTCTACAAGGGCTTGATTTAATAAGCCCTCTTCCTGAAAGGGTGGGTCTATAAAAATCAAATTGCTCGAGTCATCAGGCTGATGCTTTAAAAACTCTAGGCAATCTCTGTGGACAATTTGTACTGATCCAGGCGCAGGAGAGGACTGTAATAAGGCAAAATTTGCCAAAAGATTTGTATAGGCTTTTTTGTCTTTTTCCAACAAGACCACCGTATGAGCATGGCGTGATGCTGCCTCAAAACCTAATGCACCGGTACCAGCGAATAAATCTAAACAATTCAAGCCTGCTAGGTCTTGACCAAGCCAGTTGAATAATGTTTCACGTACACGATCTGTGCTCGGACGCAAACCTGGTAAATCCAAAACACTTAATAAGCGACTTCGCCAAACTCCCCCAATAATGCGGATTTTTTTAGGAGGCTCAGAACGCTTTCCAAGCTGCTCCGATTGAGTCAACTTGCTTGACTTATTTATTTTTAGCCCCCAAAACCACAATCTTCATACGATCCATCGCTAAGTATTTTTGGAATGCGGTCTTTACTTGCTCTAAGCTCACTGCCTCGACTTGCTTAGTCCACATATCCATCGTGTCTAACGGTAAATTATTCCAAGCAATCGATGAAACGTTATCCAGCAACTTTCGGTTGTTATCAATTCTTAAGGGATAGCCATTCATCAAATTTGCTTTAGCAGCCTCAAGTTCAGTCTGTGTGGGTCCATTAATAATAAATTGTGCAATAGTTGTACTCAATACATCTAGCGCTAAAGCTGCCTGATCATTCTTTGTTTGTAAGCCTGCTTGAAATATTCCCACATCCTTACCTGGCGCAAAGTAACTAGATACGCTGTAAGCTAGACCCCGCTTTTCACGAACCTCAGACATTAAGCGCGATACAAAACCACCTCCACCTAAAACATAGTTTCCGACTAATAAGGGGAAGTAATCTGGGTTACTACGAGTAACCGCAGTCATACCCATCGCAATGTGTGCTTGCTGAGAATCAAAAGGGATGGTGACTTCACGTTGACTCAAAGGCTCTACTGGTGAACGCTCAAACTCTGGTAGTTGAGAAATAGCTGGTCCAGACTGAGGCACTTTTTGCAATAAACCTTGAACAATTTCAGCAGCTTCAGCCTTACTAATATCACCGACAATACTGACAATCATTCTGTCGCCTCGGTAGAATAGTTTATGAAACTGCTGTAAATCAGTTGTATTGATATTGGCAACTGTTTGTACCGATGCAGAATTAGCTAGGGGATAATTTCCATAAACTGATTTTCTAAAGCGCCTTTCTAAAACGGATTCGGGCTTGGTCTCTGACTCGAGCAAAGCCGTTATCATTCTTTGCTTCTCTCGCGCCAAGATCTTCGGATCATAAGTGGGGGCACCCAACATAGCTGAGGCTAATTGGACAGCTCGATCACGCAAATCTTTTCTACTCAAACTGCGAATACGGATCGTTGCACGCTCACCACTGACAGAGATACCGAATTTTGCGCCTAGATCAGCTATCTCATCTGCAATCTGCGCTTCGCTAAGCAAACCTTTGTCAGATTTGGCGCCGTAGTTCATTAATTGCCCCACTACCGAAGCCAAACCACTCTTCGCCGCAGGATCATAGCGACCACCTGCGTCAATGCTGATCTCAATATCCACCATAGGTAGAGATTGAGTTTGTACTAAATAGGCTTTTGCACCCTTAAAAGAATCTAGCTGTTCAATTGGCAAAATGGCCTGGGCAGAGTGGAGTAAGCCAAACGTCAGTAGACATACAGAAATAAGATATTTGATTGATTGATTCACGAACATCATTTAGCCCCTTGCTTACTTTCGCCTGACTTTCGCACCTGCGGGTCCAAGACTGCGATAGTAAGACCCTCATCTACCAAGTATTTTTTTGCAACTGCCTGGACTTGTGCAGGGGTAATGGTTTGCATTCTCTCCAACATCAGATCTATATCTCGCCAAGAAAATCCTGCCATCTCCGTGCTACCAATTTCCATTGCTTGACCAAAAATAGAGTCGCGCTTATAAATCTGTTCCGACAGAATACTGATTTTGATACGCTGAAGTTCAGACTCCAAAATTCCTTTATCGGCCACCTCTTTTAAGGCTTTGCGAATACTATTCTCAGCTTGCTCAACAGTTTTACCTTTGGCCATACTGACGCTAATTAAAAATAGTTCTGGCCCCCTAGAAACCATGTCATAAGAAACGCCAACATCATTCACTACACGCTCTTGCTTAACGAGCACGCGATTTAAGCGCGCATTATCATAACCATCCAATACAGCAGCCAATAGTTCTAAAGCATAGGGCTCAGCATCATCCAATTTTCCTGGCTGAAGTTTAGGCACCTTCCAGGCCATTGCCAACCGAGCACTGTCCGCAGGTGCTTTTACTTGCACCCGCTTAATCCCTTTTTGTAGCGGCTCAAGCTGAGGCTTACGTTCGGGTAATTCTTTTGCAGAGGCGACCCCATAATATTTTTCTACAGCTTGTAAAACAGCCTTGGGATCAACATCACCAGCAATCACAACAGTTGCATTATTCGGCTTATACCAACTGCGATACCAGTCACGGGCATCTGCAGCTTTCATGTTCTCCAGATCATTCATCCACCCTACTACTGGATGGCGATATGGCGAACTCATATAGGCAGCTGCCATTAAAGATTCATAAAGTAGGCTGGTGGGGTTATCCTCGGTGCGTAAACGACGCTCCTCCATCACTACCTGTATTTCTTTTAAAAACTCAGCATCATCAAAATTGAGATTGCTCATTCGATCAGCCTCAAGCTTCATCACCTCATTTAGCTTAGACTTTTCAACCTGCTGAAAGTAGGCCGTGTAATCACGCGAGGTAAAGGCATTCTCGCGGCCACCAACAGCAGCAACCAAGCGGGAAAATTCGCCTGACTTTACTTTATCTGTACCTTTAAACATCATATGCTCGAGCACATGAGCTACGCCAGTTCGGCCATTGACTTCGTCTATTGAGCCAGCGCGGTACCAAACCATGTGTGCAACCGTAGGTGCCCGATGATCCTCGCGCACAATCAACTTCAGCCCATTGGAGAGTTGAAATTCAT
>JBIISV010000119.1:0-6435 GCA_044340835.1 Polynucleobacter sp. | reverse complement strand
CATTGAGAAAAATGGTTTATTGACCGACTTGCGTGCCCGCGAGTTTTACGAGAAGCCAACAGCTGAACGTAAGCGTAAGAAGGCAGCTGCTGCTAAACGCCATTACAAGCGTATTCGTAGCCAGATGCTGCCTAAAAAGCTTTACTAATCGAATTTAAAAGCTCTCCTCACCGAGAGGCTTTGAAAACCCGCTGACGGTGAAACGCAGCGGGTTTTTGCTTTTTAAGTGATTCACAAAAAGCCAATACACTAAAGATTGAATCAGCGTTAAACCTATGGAGAGTTAATTTCATGAGTCTTAAAGATCAAATCACCGAAGATATGAAAAACGCGATGCGTGCAAAAGCAGTGGCACGCTTAGGAACTATTCGTCTTTTACTGGCTGCAATTAAGCAGCGTGAGGTGGATGAACGCATTGTGATGGATGATGCTAGCGTCATTGCTACGGTTGAAAAAATGATCAAGCAGCGTAAAGACTCCATCTCCCAGTTTGAAAAAGCCAGTCGCGATGACTTGGTAGCAATTGAGGCTGCCGAGATGGTGATCTTGCAGTCTTACTTGCCAGCTCAGTTATCCGACGCTGAAGTGCTGGCTGCTGTTGGTGCAGCGGTTGCGTCAATTGGCGCTACAGGCCCGCAAGATATGGGCAAGGTCATTGGTGTTCTCAAGGCGCAGTTGGCTGGTAAAGCGGATATGGGTAAGGTCTCTGGTTTGGTTAAAGCCGCTCTTACTAAGTAAGCTGCTTAATCCGTTTTCAAGAACAAATTTAAAACAGTAAGCTAAGCCTAATCAATTACTGATGGCTCTCATACCCCAATCCTTCATTGCTGATTTGTTAAATCGGGTCGACATCGTTGATGTGGTTGGGCAACACGTAAAGTTAAAAAAAGCAGGCGCAAACTATCAAGGCTTATGCCCCTTTCATGCAGAAAAATCTCCCTCATTCTCAGTATCCCCAACGAAGCAGTTCTATCACTGCTTTGGTTGTGGAGCCCATGGTTCTGCGATTAGTTTTCTCATGGAGTATTCCGGTCTTGGTTATGTAGATGCTATTGAGGACTTGGCTCGTTCCGCAGGTTTAGATGTACCGCGCGAGGAGCGCACTGCTAATGATGTCGCGCGCCAACAGCAGACTATGGCTTTAAGTGAGGTCATGAGTGCAGCGGCGGATTGGTATCGTCAGCAACTGAAAGTCGCGCCTCGTGCAGTGGAGTATCTAAAGGGTCGTGGTCTGACTGGTGAGATCGCAAAGCGTTATGCCTTGGGTTATGCACCTGATGGTTGGCAAGGTTTAGAGGCAGTCTTTGGTACCTATACTAATGATGAAGTTGCCAAAACGTTGTTAGATGGTGGCTTACTGATTCAGAGCGAGCCTAGTGGTGACCATCAAACCGCAAACCAAGTAAGCCGGCGCTACGATCGTTTTCGTGATCGCATTATGTTTCCGATCCGAAATCCCAAGGGTCAGACTATTGGCTTTGGCGGACGCATCCTAGATCAAGGCGAGCCTAAGTATTTAAATTCTCCAGAGACACCACTATTCTCCAAGGGTAATACGCTTTACGGATTATTCGAGGCTAGACAAGCGATTCGCTCCCAAGAGTATGTGCTCGTGTGTGAAGGTTATATGGACGTCGTGGCGCTCGCGCAATTGGGATTCCCAAATGCAGTGGCGACTTTAGGTACTGCTTGCACTGCTAATCACGTACGCATGCTGTTGCGCCAAACCGATCGAATTGTGTTTTCATTTGATGGTGACGCTGCGGGTCAACGTGCTGCGCAACGTGCTTTAGAAGCTTGCTTGCCTTTGATGTCGGACGATAAAGAAATTCGTTTCTTATTTTTGCCTACTGAGCATGATCCTGATAGCTATGTTCGTGCTTATGGCGCACCGGCTTTTGAGAAGGTGATTAAAGAGGCGATGTCGATCTCTAGCTTCTTCTTTAAGATCGCTAGTCAAGAGCATGAGCTCACTACTCCTGAGGGGAGAGCGCAAACCCATCATGCTGCAAAGCCTTTATTACTCTCGATGCCACCAATCGCTTTGCGTACACAAATTTTGCGTGAATTAGCGATTCGGACAAACTCCACGCCCGCTGAATTAGAGTCCTTTTGTGGCTTAACTGTAGCGCCCGCTCCGGTGCAGCAAGGTTCTTATACATATACAAATCAGCGTGCACCGAACTTTGTTCAGGCCAACAGTGTTAACAGAACTCAGGGCGCACCATGGCAAGCATCTAAGGGTTCGGCGAAGAGAGTAGCAACGCAAAGTATTTCGCCACCGCAAGCTCCCACTGATTTGGCAGAACAGATGTTACGAGTCTTGATTCAGTTTCCGCATTTAGGAAAAGCATTAGATGCTAATAAAAGAGCGCTTGCTCTTCAAGCATCTGAACTACGATCTGTCAAAGCATTGGAGTTAATGCAGGACTTATTGGCTCAATGTGATTTAGTGGAGTTGATCCCGGGTGAGAATGGTAAGCTTCCAACAGTTGGTGCAGGCGCTTTTGCTTTATTCCAAGACCAACTTTCTCGAAGTGAGCTAGCCCCGCTCTATGAGGTGCTCAGAAAGCGGGTGATGGGTTCTGACTTGGAGATTGAGGGAGCCATAGCAGACCTCGATGGCGCCTTCAAAAAATTGGAGTTAACCCACCTTAAAACTGAAATGACAGAAATTGCTCAAAAGATTGCAGGCAGCACTGCCACGGAGCAGGATCGGGCGCGTTACCGTGAGTTGGGCGAAAGATTGAAATTCTCTTAAGAAATTTCTGACTTTTCTCAAGAAAAACCAGAAATTTGCCCCATATTTTCAGTAATGACAGGGGTAAAAAAGTCACAATCGACTATAATCCTCTATTCCCAGAAAAAAACCGATTTAATTCAGCCACTTGCGCTTTATTTTGAAGAAATTTGGGGCAAGTGAACAAGGTGGCTGTAGCTAATCAGTCGAGAACAATCATCAGTAATGTGAGTAAGTGCTAATAAATGCCTAATACCAAGAAAAAACCAGCCGCTAAATCAGCCAAGACACCTGTAAAAGCTAAAGTTCCAGCTAAAGCTCCAGCTAAAACTCCAGCAAAAGCAGCTAAGCCAGTAGCTAAAGCCAAGGCACCAGCAAAGGCTGCTAAGCCGGTAGCCAAAGCCAAGACGCCTGTAAAAGCTAAGGTTCCTGCTAAGGCAGCAAAGCCAGTTGTTAAAGCGAAGACGCCAGCTAAGCCAGTAGCCAAAGCGAAGACGCCAGCTAAGCCAATAACAAAAGCGAAGGCAGCAGCTAAGTCGGTAGCCAAAGCTCCTGCAAAAGCAGTGAAACCAGTAGCCAAAGCCAAGACACCAGCTAAACCTGTAGCCAAAGCGAAGGCACCAGCCAAGCCAGTGACAAAAGTGAAGGCAGCGGCTAAGCCAGAAGCTAAAGTACAGATCGCTAAAAAAGGGAAAGCTGCTACCCCTAAAGTGGAGACCGAAAAGCCTGCTAAGGCTACTAAAGAGCCAAAGGGTAAAAAAGTAGCGGCAGTTGAAGTTGTGGGCACCGAAGAGGTTAAAAAAGGTCGCAAGCCAAAGGCAGAAGCTCTTGCCGATGGTGCTGAGCCAGTTTTGACGGATCGTCAAAAAGCGCGTGAGCGTAAGGCAAAAGAAAAAGCACTCTTAAAAGAATTCGCAGCACAACAGTTAGGCTCTGAAGAGCAACAAGAACTGCGTCGTACTCGTCTAAAGACATTGATCAAGATGGGTAAGTCCAAGGGTTACTTAACTCATGGCGAAATGAATGACGTGATGTCAGACGAGTTGTCTGATGCGGATGCCTTAGAGACCCTGATTAGCCTTCTCAATGACATCAACATTACTGTTTACGAGCAAGCTCCCGATGCAGAAACGCTCTTGCTCAATGAAAATGCCTCAGCAGCAACCACAGAAGAAGAGGCTGAAGAAGAAGCTGAAGCAGCACTTTCTACAGTGGACTCAGAATTTGGAAGAACAACAGATCCAGTACGCATGTATATGCGTGAGATGGGTACAGTTGATCTTTTGACTCGCGAAGGTGAGATCGTCATTGCAAAGAAGATTGAGGCTGGTCTTAAAGATATGGTGATGGCCTTAGCTGCTTGTCCTGTCACTATTGGCGAGATTCTGACTAACGTAGATAAGATCGCCAGTGGCGAGATTGAGATTGATCAATTCGTTGATGGATTAGTCGATCCGAATGCTGAAGATATTAAGCTTGGGCCTGAAGAACCAGAAGTTGACCCTGATGCAGAAGTGGGCGATGAAGAGGGTGGCGAAGACGAAGGTGGTGGGGGCGGTGGTGCTGCCACGGCTAATGCCAAGCAATTAGAGGAATTAAAGCAAATCTCTTTAGAAAAGTTTGCGATTGTTCGCACACAAGCTGAAAAAATGCGCCGCGCTTTTGATAAGGAGGGTTATAACTGCCCAGCTTACATCAAGGCGCAAGAAGCAATCCGTGGGGAGTTGCTCGGTTTTCGCTTGACCGCAAAGAGTGTTGAAAAATTGTGCGATACCATGCGTTCACAAGTGGATCAAGTATGGAAACTTGAGCGCGGTATTGTGAGCTTATTGGTGGATAAGGTTGGTGTCAATCGTGGTGAAGTATTAAAAGACTTCCCGAAAATGTCGATGAATCTAGAGTGGGTAAATAAGCTCCTCAAAGAAAATAAGCCATACACTGCATTGCTTCAACGTAATGTTCCAGCGATTCAGGAATTGCAGCAGAAGTTGATTGACATTCAAACTCGCGTTGTTTTGCCACTTCCAGAATTAAAAGAAGTAAATAAGCAAATGATTGCAGGCGAAAAGCGTGCACGTGAAGCTAAGCGTGAGATGACAGTAGCTAACTTACGTTTGGTTATCTCGATCGCTAAGAAATACACCAATCGAGGTTTACAGTTCTTGGATTTGATTCAGGAAGGCAATATTGGTTTGATGAAGGCGGTAGATAAGTTTGAATATCGTCGTGGCTATAAGTTTTCTACCTATGCAACTTGGTGGATTCGTCAAGCGATTACTCGTTCTATTGCCGACCAAGCGCGTACGATCCGTATCCCAGTTCATATGATTGAGACGATCAATAAGATGAACCGTATTAGCCGTCAAATCTTGCAAGAAACTGGTCACGAGCCAGATGCTGCAACCTTAGCCCTTAAGATGGAAATTCCTGAGGACAAGATTCGCAAGATTATGAAGATTGCTAAAGAGCCAATTTCCATGGAAACGCCAATTGGAGATGATGCCGACTCGAATTTGGGTGACTTCATTGAAGACAGCAATACATTAGCCCCTGCAGAAGCAGCATTGCATGACTCGATGCGCGATGTAGTGAAGGATGTATTGGATTCATTAACACCACGCGAAGCAAAAGTACTGCGTATGCGTTTTGGTGTTGAAATGAGTACAGACCATACTCTTGAGGAAGTGGGCAAACAGTTTGATGTAACGCGTGAGCGTATCCGTCAGATTGAAGCTAAAGCCTTGAGAAAAATGCGTCATCCAAGCCGCAGCGACAAACTCAAGACCTTCCTCGAAGAGGATTGAGCAATCGAACTGCCGTCGTGAGTCCTTACAAAAAAGGATTCACGATTTGCAGTCGCTTATCTATCATTTGCCGGTGCTGCATATCTTCTGAATATAGTTTCTCACATCCTGCTTGCAAGGCTGCAGCAATAATCATGGAGTCGTAGTGCTGATATCCATACCGCCTGGATACCATCAAACCAGTTTCAAAAGTGGCTACATCAAGCGATCTTACGTTGAATGTGGACGTAAATAAATCCAAAAACTCATCTAGTTCAGCATTGGATATTTTTATTTTTCTAATACTGGCAGATGTAAATTCATTGAGTACTTGAACGCTAATTACGTTTGACTGTTGCAAATTATCGCTAACCCAATCTGCTTTTTTTATATCCGATGATAGTAAATAGAGCAGGGTATTGGTATCAAAAAATATTTTCTTAGCGTTCATTCAGATCAGACCTATCAAAGTGAAAATCAGCGGGCATGCGACCACGAAATTTTCGCAAACTTTGAAGCCTATCTTGCAGGGAAGGTTTTTTCTTGACTTGAAAATGTTTTTTATCCGCAACGTGAACCTCAATATCATCGCCCTCTTTAAGCTCTAAAAACTCAACCACTTGAGCAGGTAGACGAATGGCAAGGCTGTTACCCCATTTGGATATGATCATGATTTTCACCTCATAATGATATACATATAATAATGTATATCTAGATAAAAATCAACACATTATCATGAGTCTACAAAGCAACAATTTAAATACCCCCTTCAATTACAATGACAGATTAGGGCCCATAGCTCAGTTGGTTAGAGCAGAGGACTCATAAGAAAGAAGCCCTAGGGGTCTTGTCGCAAAGACCTCAATGATTTCAAGAGGTTAGTGGTGGATTAGGTAGTTAAAATTGCTTACA
>JBIISV010000118.1:0-6455 GCA_044340835.1 Polynucleobacter sp. | reverse complement strand
ACGTTCTTTTCCAAAACGGGTCTCGCCTTGAGGGGTATCAACTGTGACTTTTCCGAGCTTGGCCTCGGTAATAATGATTTTGACCACTCCGCCAGCAATCTTCTGTGGAGGCAGAATTGCCTGAACCGTGTAGCCCTTTTGGCGATAGAGATTCTGGATGGCATCACAGGCACTTTGTAAATCTGCAAAAGTGACTGGCCTACCAAGCCAAGCCTTGAGAAGACCTTGCACTTCAGACTCGGGAAGGATCTTGACGCCTTCAAGCTGAAATTGATTAACAGTAAAACGGACTTCTCCCTCTTTTGCCTGACCAGAAGGGCCTGTAGCACCCCGCTCTGGTTGAGGTAGAGTTAGTGGTGCAGGTAAGGGTAATTGCTTTTCTAGACCCTGTTGAAGTGCGCCAGCATCTACTTGAGCAAAAACGGAGGCGGAAGAAAGTAAGCTAATCGCCGTCAAGGCAAGGAGTGTTTTTTTAGTGCTGAAAATTGGTGACTGGGACATCAGAAAATACGCCTTAATGAGGATCTTAATTTGCTAAGCTCTTGATAAATAATGCATAAATTTACTGGTTTATCAGGAAAATTCCCATTAGCCCTTAGGCTAATCTGGAATTTGACTTGATTTCAGTTTCTCTTGAGAGAAGTGGCATATCTACAGGCTAAAATTAACCATGACTTCAACTGCTAGCTCCCCAATTGCCTTTGATTACCCCCAGCAGAATGCTGCTGGAGTGACCTGCACTGCCCAAGCTTGGGCAAAAACACCATCTCAACTTCATGGCTCTGAGAAAGCAGCTGTTATAGCTCGAATCAAGCAATTACTGATCGAGAAAGATGCCGCTTTGGTTGCTCACTACTATGTCGATGGTGATATTCAGGATCTGGCAATGGAGACTGGTGGCTTTGTTTCTGACTCTTTAGAAATGGCTAGATTTGGTAAAAATCATTCGGCCAAAAATCTCATTGTTGCCGGAGTCCGTTTCATGGGTGAGTCAGCAAAGATTCTTAGTCCTGAGAAACGGGTCTTCATGCCAGATCTAGAGGCTACCTGTTCTCTAGATTTAGGTTGTGATGCCAGTGACTTTGCAAGCTTTTGCGCTGCTCACCCTGACCGTACTGTGGTTGTATACGCCAACACCAGTGCTGCAGTAAAAGCACAAGCGGATTGGATGGTGACAAGTTCTTGCGCTTTAGCTATCGTCCATCAACTTAAAGTAGAGGGTAAAAAAATTCTATGGGCTCCTGATCGGCATTTAGGTCGCTACATTCAAGAGCAGACTGGTGCAGACATGCTTTTATGGAATGGAGCTTGCATTGTCCATGATGAATTCAAGGCGGTTGAATTGGAAATGCTGAAGGCGGCTCATCCTAATGCCATGATCTTGGTTCATCCAGAATCACCTCAAGCCGTGGTGGATTTAGCTGATGTCGTAGGATCCACCTCCGCCATGATTAAGGCGGTTGTTGAGGGCGCCGCAACTGAATATATTGTGGCGACTGATAATGGCATCTTGCATCGCATGCGCCAATTAGCTCCCAATAAGAAACTGATCGAAGCGCCTACTGCTGGGAATAGCGCTACCTGTAAAAGCTGTGCGCATTGTCCTTGGATGGCCATGAATGGCTTACAAGGCATTCTGAATTGCCTTGAGAATGCCTCTGGCGAAATCTTCATTCAGGAAGACATACGAGTAAAAGCTTTAGGCTGCATCGATCGTATGCTGGACTTCACGCAACATCATCCTGATCTTCTTGCAAAAGCCCAACATGGCTTTGTGAAGAATATTGGTGCTGCCTAATGAAGTTAATAAACTAAATACCTATGTTTAATCACAACGAAACCTTAGAGCAAGCACGTCAACGCAATATTGCCGATGCGCTGATGGAAGATATTGGCAAAGGCGATTGGACTGCGCAACTTGTTCCTAGCAAACCAGTCCATGCACAACTGATCGTTCGTCAAGAAGCTGTACTTTGTGGAGTGGATTGGTTCGAGGGGACTCTCAAGAAACTCGATCCCGCTGCTACAGTAACCTGGCATTATTTAGAGGGTGATTTGATGAAGCCTGATACCAAGGTCTGCGATATTGAAGCAAACTCTCGTGCCCTGCTCTCTGCGGAGCGCCCCTGTATTAATTTCTTACAAACACTGTCTTGGACTGCCAGTATTGCGCGTCAGCATGTCGATGCGATTGCAGGCGTCAGCCCCAATCCAAAAGGCTGTGCAGTGCTCGATACCCGCAAAACCATTCCAGGTTTACGCCAAGCTCAGAAGTACGCAGTTCGTATCGGTGGCGGTCAAAACCAACGTCTTGCTCTATGGCATGGCATCCTTATTAAAGAGAATCACATTGCCGCAGCTGGCGGTGTCGCAGCCGCAGTGAAAGCTGCTCAGGCACTCAATTCTGGGGTAGATATTCAGGTGGAAGTAGAAAACCTCACTGAATTGAAAGAAGCTTTGGATGCGGGTGCAAAGAGCATCTTGATTGATAACTTCACTACTAAGCAAATGACAGAAGCGGTAGCCTTTACCAATGGCCGCGCATTATTAGAGGCTTCTGGTGGCATTGATTTAGATCAAATGCGTGCAATTGCGGCCACTGGAGTGGATCGCATCTCCCTCGGAAAGCTCACCAAAGATATTAAGGCGGTGGATTTCTCAATGCGTATTCTGTAAGCATCTTCTTTCGTCAGTGATTTACTGACAACCATTTAAAACCCTGCTGATATTCGGTGGGGTTTTTCATTTCTAGACTGAAGCCTATACATTTATTGGGATAAGCCGCCTTTTCTCAATTTTTGTATTGACACTAATAATTTATGTATATACATTAATAGGGCGGATCAGTGATTGAGTTTGATGCTGCAAAACGAGAAATTACCTTATTTGCAAGAGGCTTGGATATGGCCAGAGCAAACGAGATATTTGAGTCGCCACACCTGGATCAAATTGACTGTAGAAAGCATTATGACGAAGTTAGGGTGTTCAGTTTTGGCTACCTCGACGAGCATCCAGTTGTGATCGTATGGACATATAGGGGCATCAAAAGAAGAATTATCAGCCTAAGGAGAGCGAATGAACGTGAAATTAAAAAATATCAAGCCCGACTGGGTTGATCCGGATGATGCACCAGAATTAGATGAGCAGTGGTTTCGTGACGCCCATGTCTATATTGGCGATACCCTTATCAAAAAAGGTGTTGGAAGACCCCCCATTAAAAACACTAAAGAGATGCTGAGCCTCAGAATGGACTTTGATGTGTTGGAGAAGTTGAGGGCAAGCGGTAAGGGATGGCAAACCCGACTAAACAAATATATTAAAGAAGCTGTTTTAAAGGGCGATCTTTAAATCATCTTAAGTTTCTTTAGTATTTTCCACGCCCTCAGCCTGAGGTGTCAGAATAGTCGGATAAGAGACCGCCCAAGTACCAGGGTAATCGCGGCTATAGTGCAGCCCCCTACTCTCTCTGCGCATCAGTGCTGATCTCACAATCAATTCTGCACATTCGAGCAGGTTACGTAACTCAATTAAGTCACGCGTTACCTTGAAATTGGCGTAATATTCTTGTACTTCATAGCGCAGCAGCTTGATACGATGTAATGCTCGTTCTAAGCGTCGATTGGTTCTGACGATACCGACATAGTTCCACATCAATGAACGTAGCTCATCCCAGTTATGTGCAATCACGACTTGCTCGTCGGCATCTTCTACCTGACTCTCATCCCACAGCGGTAGTTTTGGCATGACTGGTGTTTTCTGTGCGGAGATATCGGCTGCAGCCGCTTTACCAATCACAATACACTCTAATAATGAATTACTTGCCAAACGATTTGCACCATGAAGTCCTGTATAGGTTGCTTCACCCACTGCATATAGTCCTGGTAAATCTGTTCTACCCTTGAGATCAGTCACTACGCCGCCGCAGGTGTAATGCGCTGCAGGCACCACCGGAATGGGCTCTTTAGTAATATCCAGACCTAAGCTCATACAGCGCGCATAGATCATCGGAAAATGCTCTTTAATAAATGCTTCGCCTAAATGGGTTGCATCGAGGTGCACATAATCTAAGCCATGCTTCTTCATCTCAAAGTCGATTGCTCTGGCGACAATATCGCGTGGAGCTAACTCATTGCGCTCATCATGCTCCGACATAAAGCATGTACCATCAGGCAACTTGAGTAAGCCACCCTCACCGCGCATCGCCTCAGTGATCAAAAAAGTTCTATCACTAGGGTGATACAAGCAGGTAGGATGAAACTGGATAAATTCCATATTGCCTACGCGGCAACCTGCCCGCCATGCCATGGCAATGCCATCACCAGTAGCGGTATCTGGGTTGCTGGTATATCGGTAAACTTTGCCGACACCACCAGTAGCCAAGACTACTGACTTCGCTTCAATTGTTTCTACATGATTATTTTTAATATCGAGTGCATACACACCATAACAACGATTTGCTTGAGTGCGCTGCGTCTTGGTATCTAAATGGCGGTTAGTAATGAGGTCTAGAGCAATCCAATGTTCTAGTAATTGAATATTCTTGTGAGCACGGGCTTTATCCAAGAGCACTTCATGAATAGCCTTACCTGTAGCGTCAGCAACGTGAGCAATACGACGCTGGCTGTGACCACCTTCGCGCGTTAGATGCAAACCCATCGGACCAGTCTCATCAGGAGTAAACGGCACACCCTGCTCCACCAACCAGCGAATTGCTTCAGTACTTTCTTCAGCAATATAGCGTGCAGTCGATTCCACCACGAGACCCGCACCAGCATCGAGCGTGTCTGCCACATGAGAGTCAACGCTGTCATGCTCTTTATCTACTACTCCGACAATACCGCCTTGAGCCCAGGCAGTTGCAGCCTCACCCAGACCGCGCTTAGCCATCACAATCACTGGCTGGGTCTCTGCCATATGCAAGGCAACGGTTAAGCCTGCTAATCCTGCTCCGATAATCAGAACAGGTAATTCAGGTTTGGTATCAGATGGTGGGGTTTGGGTTTTTGAATTGGCCATAATTCATTCTAAAGTGGAATGCAGAAATTGGTTGATTAGAATTATTTAGTCTTATCTAGACTCTGAAAGCGAAAGTAGACAATCAGCCACAAAAGTAGGAGGCAGATCTGGATTATCTTTGCAGGCTCTATTGAAACGCAAGCAAAATTCCACTATTTCTTTAGTTGAGTAGCCACTTTCTATACAAGCAAGTTTGACATATTCGCGTAGGCTCTCATTGAGCACCAAATACTGAGACATATTAAGTAATAGAGAGCAAAGACTTTACCTTAGCCCTCACTTCAGCAAGGGCGGCAGAGCTCACTTTATTTTTATACTTTGCTTTTCTTATTTTCCAATCCAGTGATTTGACCTGATCAGACAAGATTACAGATTGAACTCCATCCACCTCTAGTAAAACCTCAAATGGGTAACCTTTAATTTGAGTTGTCAATGGGCAGCAAATCACCAGATTAGTCTTTTTGTTATAAACCTCTGGTGTCAATACAACAGCAGGCCGATGTCCTGCTTGCTCTCTACCTGCTTGAGGATCAAATTCAAGCCAAACTATATCGCCTGCCTCCGGAACATACGACTTTACCATCAAAGAAGCTCTTTACCGACAGGCTTTCCAAAATCAGATTCACTGTGAAGATTTTTGGAAGTGATACCTGCCAATAATTCCTCAATCGGATATTCCTGTTTCATCATTGGCTCAATGACAATTCGTCCTTTTTGAACTTTTACAGAAACCAGTTGATCAATATTGAATTGGGCAGATTTCATAACAGCAGCATTTAATCGCAAAGCAGGACTATTGCCCCACTTTTTAATAATAGTTTGCATATTAAGCTCCTTATGTGATGTATATACATTGTATCTACACTATTGGAGACGATCAAGTTAAAAGCTAAAACCCCACCTACAAGGTGGGGTTTTAATATTTAAGCGGTATAACTAAGCGCTTATGTAGTCACTAACCTACCAGGATCATTAGTTCCATATCCCATCACTGCTGCGACTGTGCCGCCTTTGCTAATTTTGACTGCACAATACTTAAACTCTGGAATTTTGCCAAAGGGATCTAAGGCGGAGTTGGTAATGAGGTTGGCTGCAGCCTCGTAGTAGGCAAACGGAATAAAGATCACGCCACGTGGGGTACCGTCATCTTTGCGCACATGAATAGCGACCTCGCCACGACGTGACTGAACTGTAATCACATCGCCAGCAGATACACCAAGCTGGGTCATATCTTCACCATGCATCGATACCGTTGCCATTGGCTCAATAGCATCTAAGATCGTGGCACGACGAGTCATGCTGCCAGTATGCCAATGCTCTAGCTGGCGACCCGTAATTAACACAAACGGGAACTCAGCATCAGGACGCTCATTGGCAGGAATAATATCGGCCGGCACTAACTTCACTTTACCGTCTGGTGTAGCAAACTGATCATCAAA
>JBIISV010000117.1:0-6468 GCA_044340835.1 Polynucleobacter sp. | reverse complement strand
GGTGGCTCCATCATGGCCAAGTGGTGCTTAGCGCATCACAAAGAGAACTTCCTCTACACCAGGTTTGATGAGATTTGCGAAATCATGAAAGCCTATGATGTGTCATTTAGTTTAGGCGATGGTTTGCGTCCAGGTTGCATTGCGGACTCTAATGATGCCGCGCAATTTGGTGAACTCCATACCTTGGGTGAACTCACTGCTAAAGCTTGGAAACATGATGTGCAAGTGATGATCGAAGGTCCTGGTCACGTTCCGATGCAGCGTATTGAAGAGAATATGACAGAGGAATTGAAGCACTGCTTAGAGGCGCCCTTCTACACCCTTGGACCATTGATCACGGATATTGCCCCTGGTTATGATCACATCACCAGCGGCATTGGTGCTGCGCAAATTGGTTGGTACGGTACAGCAATGCTTTGCTATGTCACGCCAAAAGAACACCTAGGCCTTCCCGATAAGGAGGATGTCCGCACTGGCATCATCACTTACAAGATTGCGGCGCACGGCGCAGACTTGGCTAAAGGTTTGCCGGGCGCTCAAGTTCGTGACAATGCTTTATCGAAAGCGCGTTTCGAGTTTCGCTGGGAAGATCAATTTAATTTGGGCTTAGATCCTGAGCGTGCCCGTGAATATCACGATGCCACCCTGCCCGCTGAAGGTGCGAAGATTGCACACTTCTGCTCTATGTGTGGACCGAAGTTTTGCTCTATGAAGATCACTCAAGAGGTACGTGATTACGCTGCGACATTGGATGCAGATGGCAATCCAAAAGCAAAGGTAATTCCAATTACCGCACAAGCTGCTACAGATCCAGTCAAAGGCATGGAAGAAATGTCAGCAGAATTCCGTAAGCGCGGTAGTGAGATTTATCAGTAAGTGAGTCAGGCTTTAGCAAACGGCAAGTACGCTATCGTTGGTGCCGGCCTTATGGGTCGGTTGCTGGCGGTTGCGCTTGCTAAACGAGGTGCACATGTCGAACTATTTGAAAAAGGTGGCCCAGATGGCAACCTAGCAGCAGCCCGTATTGCTGCAGCTATGCTGGCTCCACTTGCTGAATCGGCTATCACTGAAAATTCAGTAGTCCAAATGGGTATACATAGTCTACCGAGATGGAAGCGACTCATTAGCGAGCTTGCTAAGCCCGTCTTCTTTCAACAAGAAGGCACTTTAATCTTATGGCATCGTCAGGATGAAAGTGATGCGCAGCGCTTTGCCTCGCACCTCGAGCGCAATTGCAATCTCAATACAAGCTTATCAAAGCCAAAACGTTTAGATAGTCAGTCTCTCGCTGAAATTGAGCCTAGTGTTGGTGATCGTTTTACTCAAGGCTTATATCTCCCCAATGAAGGTCAGCTGGATAATCGCCAACTCCTCGAGGCCCTGCTTGTTGAGTTAACCTTAATGAAGGTGACGTGCCATTGGCATGCAGCCATTGAACCAGATCACTTACGTAAATTACCCAATGGATTTGATTGGGTCATCGATTGTCGCGGCTTAGGAGCTAAGGAATCTTGGAATAAAGAGGGTAAGCCTTCAAAGGATTTACGTGGTATCCGTGGCGAAGTAATTCGCTTGTATGCGCCTGAAGTCAAACTCCGTCGCCCTACTCGTTTAATTCATCCTCGTTATCCGATTTACATAGCACCTAAAGAAGACGATATTTATGTTGTAGGCGCAACCGAGATTGAGTCTGAAGATTTATCGCCCATGAGCGTTCGCTCTGCTATGGAATTGCTGAGTGCAACCTATACAGTTCATAGCGGCTTTGCCGAAGCGCGTATATTAGAAATGGCAACACAGTGTCGCCCCACCTTGAAAGACAATCTTCCAGAGATTCGTCTTGAGCAGTTATCCAATAGGGCTAACCTCATGATGATTAATGGCCTATATCGCCATGGATTTTTGATCTCACCTGCAATCTTAGACTGTGCTCTCGAGTTATTAAGCACTGGTAATAGCAATACTGCCGCTGAACTTGGTTTACAAGTAAATAAAAATGGAGCGGTACATGAGGTCAGTGTATGCGCATAATCATCAATCAAGTTGAACGAGAGATTCCTGAAAACAGTACTATCGATGATGTGCTGGTCCTGATCAAAGCTATCCCCCCTTTTGCTGTTGCGATTAATTATGAATTTGTTCCCAAGACTGTGCATGCACAAGAAGTTTTGCGGGAAGGTGATGAGATGGAAGTGATTACCCCGGTCACCGGTGGTTGATTCAGAAAAAATTGAAGAAATAAACATATCAGTAATTTATCAACATGACAGTTCCTTTACCAAATCTCTTAAATACCGCAGATCCCTTACGGCTATATGGTGAGACGTTTGCCAGTCGCCTGCTCTTAGGAACATCACGCTACCCCTCTCCTCAGGTTTTAGAGAACGCAGTTAAGCAATCTAATCCAGGCATGATCACGGTTAGCTTGCGGAGGCAAGGCACTTCAACTGCAGAAGCACATTCTGGTTTTTGGGATCTACTCAAAAAAATGGCAGTACCTGTTTTACCGAACACTGCTGGGTGTCATAGCCCAAAAGAGGTAATTGCTACAGCACAAATGGCACGTGAGGTTTTTGAAACTAGCTGGATTAAGTTAGAGCTGATTGGGGATGACTACACGTTACAACCCGATACTTTACGTTTAGTAGCTACAGCAGAAACCTTAATTAAAGATGGCTTCAAAGTCTTACCTTATTGCACCGAAGACCTTGTTTTGTGTCAGCGCTTGGTAGATGTGGGATGTCAAGCAGTAATGCCTTGGGCCGCACCGATTGGAACAGGTCAAGGCCCTTTAAATCCTTATGCATTAAAACTCTTGCGTGATCGCTTGAAGGTTCCTCTGCTCGTAGATGCTGGATTAGGGCTCCCCTCTCACGCCTGTAGTGTGATGGAATGGGGATTTGACGGAGTTTTGCTCAATACTGCAGTTGCCTTGGCTGATGACCCTGTAGCCATGGCCAAAGCTTTTGCTATGGCAGTCGATGCTGGTCGCACCGCTTACTTGTCAGGCGCAATGCAAGCACAACAATCTGCCCAGGCAAGCACACCCTTAGTCGGCACGCCTTTCTGGCATCAAAGCTAAAAAATAAAGAAAGCTGATGAGCTTAGTTCGCGATCTTGCAGACCAAATTATTGCCTCCCATCGTAGTGATGATTTATGCCTGCCAATATCTGAATATAGTATGGCATCACCGCCACCTAAAATTGATAACGCACATACATCAGACCATTATGAGTTAGCCGGCATCATCGCTGCAATTGGGATGGGTTTTATCGAGATTGATGCAAACATTTTAGGTAAAGCATGGTCCCGAATGGTGCATCAAGATGGTCGATTTAATCCCTCTAAATGGCCTTCCAGGCCCGAGCACTTTGATCTGCTTCCCTGGACTCGCAATATGAACCCCAATGCATTTGCCGAATGTCCTCAACGTCTTGGCTTATATGCCGTGATGCCTGATTCTGATTGGGTCAAACGCATGGTTGAGGCGGAGGTACCAACCGTACAATTACGCCTCAAATCAGAAGATAAAAAACTGATTCGCAAACATATTGCGCAATCCGTCAAAGCGACTGAAGGAAGCAAAACCCTATTGTTCATTAATGATTTTTGGGAAGAAGCAATCGAGGCTGGGGCTTACGGCGTTCATCTTGGTCAAGAAGATTTAGAGACAGCAGATTTAGATGCCATTCGCTCCAAAGGTTTACGCTTAGGCTTAAGTACTCATGGCTATGCTGAGATGGTATTTGCAGATCGCTTCTGCCCAAGCTATATCGCCATGGGTGCCGTGTTTCCAACCAATCTTAAGAAAATGCCTACCGCACCTCAGGGCTTAGGGCGACTATATCAATATGCCAAGCTCATGAGTCACTACCCTTTAGTGGCTATTGGCGGTATTGATGAGAGTAGCATTCATGCGGTGGCGCAAAGTGGAGTTGGCTCTGTTGCGGTAGTGAGGGCCATTAATGGGGCAAGTGATCCAAAAGCTGCAGTGAAACACCTGCAAGAATTAATGAAAACATAATTCTGAATCTTTAATACTTACCCTCTTCCTCCGGCAGTGCCGTTGGATAGAAATCATGCATATGCCACAAGGGTCCTGAGCCTTTGCCAATACTCAAGAAACGTCCTGCCTCTAGTCCTGCCTCAACATAAGAAATTGCCTTAGCAACAGCGTGAGAAAGATCATGACCATAGGCCAAGTAAGTTGCAATAGCAGAAGCTAATGAGCAACCAGTGCCATGGGTATTAGGGGTATTAACGCGATAGTGCTTGAATTCTTTTGATTGAATAACTTCGAGACTATCCTCAATCGTGAGCCACATTAAAAAATCCGTCAGCTGAGTATGAGTGGTATCCAGATGTCCGCCCTTAATTAAGACTGCTTGAGGACCCATGTCGAGCAATTCTTGAGCCGCCACCTTGAAATCGCCTGGTCCACTTATTTCACGACCTAAAAGCAATGAAGCCTCTTCTAAATTAGGAGTTACTAAAGTGGCCATTGGGAAAAGTTCTTTAATAATGGCTTGGGCAGTATCATCACCCCCAAGACTTGCACCAGAGGTGGCTCTTAAGACGGGATCTAAAACCAGCTTCTTAACTCCATGGCGCTTGAGCGCTTGCGCCACTGTACGGACAATTTCTGGGCTGGCTAACATTCCAATTTTGACGATGTCCGCCCCAATATCCAGAAAAACCGCATCGATCTGAGCCTCAACTACATCAAGATCAATATCCTGAATACGAGTGACCCCTAAGGTATTCTGGGCAGTGATTGCCGTAATGACTGACATCCCATAAGCACCGAGAGCTGTCATGACTTTTAGGTCAGCCTGAATCCCTGCGCCTCCACCACTATCAGACCCGGCAATGGTCAGTACTTTGGGGATCTGCACAGAACTAGGGGTAGATGATTGCATCTTGCTATAATATCCGCTTATTCCTCGATAGCTCAGCGGTAGAGCAGCAGACTGTTAATCTGTTGGTCCGTGGTTCGATCCCACGTCGAGGAGCCAAGTACATAAAAAAGCCCCTACAAAAAAATAGGGGCTTTTTCTTTTGGAGGCTTAGGGTAAGATTTAAACACTCCATTTTAGGTAAGATAAAAATGACAGATGCATATACATATATCGGCCTTTTTCTCGTCTTAGGAGCATGTTTTGGCTTTGCCAGCTACTCTCAACGCCACTTGTTCAGCGAAGGACCTCGCAAGGCAGTCGACTCAGATCAAGCCTCGTTTCTAGAAGGTCGCATTTTTTGGATCCTGCTATGCACCCTGCTTTGGCCGATCATGCTCATCACGGGAATCAATACAGCTTGGATACTGTTCAAACGTAAAAAGCAATCACAAAAGTAATCCTGACGTTGATTTTTTCTGAGCTTCGAGACTTTAATTAAAAAGCAAAACGGCTAGATCCCCCATCCACAGGAATCACTGTTCCCGTGACATAACTTGATAGTGGTGAACACAGGAATAAGGCCACTGCTGCAATCTCCTCAGTACTACCAAATCGTCCTACAGGAATTTCTTGTCGTGCATATTCAAGCTCACTTTCCAGTGTTGGATAGCGCTTTTGTATTTGCTCTGTACGAATGCGTCCAGGCTGAAGGCAATTGACTGTCACACCGTGCGGAGCAACATCACGAGAGAGTGCTTTAGCCCAAACATGCACTGCTGCCTTAGCAGTAAATGCTGCATTGAGCATCCGTGGCTCTGAAGTTCCAGTAAAAGTGACAACCCTTCCCCAGCCCTGCTTCTCCATTCCAGGGATAATAGCGTGCGTCAATTCTCTAATGCGAAAAAAATTGAGAGTCATACCTTCAAGCCACTGGTCTTTGCTTGCATCAAAAGGAACGGGTCGACTACCACCCGCAGCATTAATAAGGATATCAATATGCCCGAGCAATCTCTCGGCTTCTTTAGCCACTCTTTCAGGCTCACCGTCCACAGATAAGTCCGCGCTCAGTGCAATAATTTTTCCGCCACAATTACCGGCGACTTCTGCTGCTAATTCTTCGACCAAATTTTGTCGACGAGCAACCCCAATCACTGTGACGCCCTCCATAGCCAGCAGTTTGGCTGTCGTTCGTCCTATGCCCTGGCTTGCACCCGTCACTACTGCTGTCTTACCGCTCAATCCCCAATCCATCAAACTATCCTTTGTACTTAATAAACGCTTTTGGTCACCGTCAAACTGATATATTTTGGAATGCTACTATCATCTCATACCAATTTTATGTGATGGCGCAACTTGAATTTTTCCTGATGAGTGTTTGAAAAAATTCATTCATTGCATTGCTTTTCTTTTGCATCTTAGATAAATAGCTTGGCTTAGATCAAGCCCTTCTTGCGCAAATTAGTTAGGCGATTATTGAGGGTTTTGAGAGTAAGAAGCTTGTATTGATCTCCTTCTGACCAATCGCTACCCTTCCATTCAATACCCTCTGGCGTTATATTGGCAAATGGT
>JBIISV010000116.1:0-6498 GCA_044340835.1 Polynucleobacter sp. | reverse complement strand
CAGGTATTGGATTTTAACGATGACGACTAAGCGACCGCCAACTGCACTCGAAAAGATGGGTTTAAACAGCCCTATGGCACTTGCTTTGCACCTGCCATCACGTTACGAAGATGAGACTGAGCTCTTTGCTATAGAGGAGGCTCTGGGTCTTGGAAGATTTCACTCCATTCAGACGCAGGGTGTAGTCATTCGTAATCAGGTCCTATTTCGCCCTAGAAGACAGCTTTTAGTCACGATTGAGGACGATACTGCTTCCCTTGAACTCCGTTTCCTCAATTTTTATCCTAGCCAGCAAAAGCAAATGGCAGTCGGCAGTCATGTGCGCGTACGTGGCGAGGTAAGAGAGGGTTATCTTGGTGCAGAGATGGTTCATCCCATTGTTCGTGCCCTCACTCCAGATGCGCCATTACCTGCCAGCTTGACCCCGGTGTACCCAGCTAGCGCGGGGATATCTCAGACCATTATTCGGAAAGCAGTTCTTCAGGCTTTGCGTGACACCAGTCTAAAAGAAAGTTTGGCGGAGTTTTTACCAACCAAGCTCATGACAGAAATTTTGCCGAGTCATGATTGGCCTTCACTACAAGACGCAATCGTATATCTGCACCAGCCACCTGCTGATGCCAATACCCAGTCACTACTAGATCGCACACATGCTGCATGGCGCCGCGTGCAGTTTGAAGAATTACTTGCCCAGCAAATTTCCTTAAAGCGAGCACATGCCATTCGTAGAGAAAGACGCGCTCCTAGTTTTGAGGCTGATCAGAAAATAAATCAAATAAATGGAAGTATTGAGAAGGGCCTACTCAAGGTATTGCCTTTCGAGCTGACTGGTGCTCAAGTGCGTGTCTGGTTAGAGATCGGTCAAGATTTATCTAATGGTTTTCCAATGAATCGCTTATTGCAGGGCGATGTTGGTAGTGGCAAAACCGTGATTGCGGCGCTAGCTGCTGCACGTGCAATGGATCATGGCTATCAAGCTGCCATCATGGCTCCTACAGAGATTCTGGCTGAGCAGCACTACCTCAAGATGAAGGAGTGGTTTGAGCCAATCGGCGTAAAGATCGCCTGGCTCTCTGGAAGCTTAAAAGCCAAAGAAAAAAGATTGGCGCAAGAAATGATTGAGAGCGGCGATGCACAACTCATCATTGGTACGCATGCACTGATTCAGGATAAGGTGAGTTTTGCAAAGTTGGGCTTAGCAGTGATTGATGAGCAGCATCGATTTGGGGTAAGACAGCGCTTAGAAATTCAGCAACGGGTTGGCTCCGAACTTTTTTATTGCCATCAACTCATGATGTCAGCCACTCCGATTCCTCGCACATTAGCAATGACCTATTACGCTGATTTAGACGTCTCCGTCATCGATGAATTACCTCCTGGCCGTAAACCAATTGCTACCAAGGTGGTAAAGGCAGCTCGCAGGGACGAGGTGATTGGCGGTTTGCATGATTGGCTGAATAAGGGTATGCAAGCCTATTGGGTTTGTCCTTTAATTGAAGAGTCTGAAGTATTGCAATTACAGACCGCTGTTGAGAGTTTTGAGCAGCTCACCCAAGCATTACCTGATTTCAAAGTTGGTCTGGTGCATGGTCGCTTAAAGAGTGAAGAGAAGGCTGCGGTGATGGCTGCATTTAAAGCCAATGAGATTCAATTGCTGGTAGCGACTACGGTGATTGAGGTTGGTGTAGATGTACCTAATGCTGCTCTCATGGTGATTGAGCATGCTGAGCGATTTGGTTATGCGCAGATCCATCAACTGCGGGGACGTGTGGGGCGTGGCTCAGCTGACTCTGTATGTATCTTGATGTATGCAGAGCCATTATCAATGGCTGCAAAGGAGCGCTTACAAACTTTACGAGAGACCTCGGATGGTTTTGTGATTGCAGAGCGGGACCTCTCGCTCCGTGGCCCAGGAGAATTGCTGGGTGCAAAACAATCCGGTGATGCAATGTTACGTTTCGTAGATCTTCAGCGTGATGCTTGGTTAATCGAGTTAGCCCAAGTCGCAGCTGAGCGTTTGTTAGCCGAGCATAATGATTTAGTAGAAAGGCATCTAGAGCGTTGGTTGGGATCTCGCACAGAATTTCTAAAGGCGTGATAATGGCATCATGACTATCACAAGTCTTTTATCTCATGCGTGATCGTTTAATTGCATACGCCCATTTGATCCGCTTGGATAAGCCGATCGGAACGCTATTGTTATTGTGGCCGACCTTATGGGCCCTCTGGCTTGCGAGTGGCGGTTTTCCAGATCAGCATCTCTTGATTATTTTTATTCTCGGAACCTTTTTAATGCGCAGTGCAGGCTGCGCCATGAATGACTATGCAGATCGCGATTTTGATCGACACGTATTGCGTACCAAAGAGCGCCCCATTACGAGTGGAAAAATTTCTGGAAAAGAAGCCTTAGCTATGGCAGCAATCCTTGCGCTGATAGCCTTCCTGCTCATTTTGCCTTTGAATGTGTTGACTAAAGAGCTTGCTGTCTTTGCCTTGATCGTCGCGATTATTTATCCCTTCACAAAGCGCTTCTTTGCTATCCCACAAGCAGTCCTAGGTATTGCGTTTGGTTTTGGAATTCCGATGGCCTATGCAGCCGTTTTGGATTTTATCCCCATGGAGGCATGGATTTTATTTATCGGTAATATCTTTTGGGCTATTGCCTATGACACGGCCTATGCAATGGTCGATCGGGATGATGATGTCCGTTTAGGCTTACGTACCTCTGCTATTACCTTTGGCCGCTTTGATGTTCTCGCAATTGCCCTGAGTTATGGCATGCTATTTCTGAGTCAAATTTGGGTTGCTCAACTGGCAAACCTCACTAATTACTTTTGGTTGGGATGGTGCTTGGCTTTGGCTTGCGCTGCGTATCACCTGAAGTTAGTAGCTACGCGCAAGCGCGAAGATTGCTTTAAAGCTTTCCGCCACAATAACTGGTTAGGTGGATTCCTATTTCTGGGAATCCTCTTGGGTTTAGCACCGCTTTAACTTTTACCTAGTTCATCACCCATCACTTTGCCACGTTGGCTGGCGGCATCAATCGCTTTTTCAAGGGCACCATGCCAATCAAGTTGCTTAAGTATGTCTAGGGCAGCAGCAGTTGTTCCGCCTTTTGAGGTTACCCTCTCACGTAATATGCCAGCATGTTCATCTGAGTTATGAGCAAGCTGTGAAGCCCCTTCTAAAGTGGCATAGGCTAGTTTGCGGGCAGTAGTCGCATCAAGTCCAAGCTTCTCACCACTCGATTGCATCGCCTCTAGAAAAGCAAAAACATAGGCGGGACCACTTCCAGAAACGGCAGTAACGGCATCCATGAGTTTTTCTTCTTTGACCCAAACTGCTTGCCCGACAGCATTGCAAATAGTCTCGACTAGGGCGCGGTCAGAAGCGTTGACAGTGGTATCAGCAAATAGACCAGTAATGCCTTTGCCAATGAGGGCTGGCGTGTTTGGCATGGCGCGAACGCAGCGCTCATGATCAAGCCAGCGACTCATATCTTTGAGGCGGATACCGGCAGCAATGCTGAGAATGAGTGGACCTGGCGCTGTTGCATGTTTAAGTTTTTTACTCAAAGACTTAGCTACCACATTGAAATCCTGAGGCTTGATAGCCATGACTACGACATTGTTCTTGGAGAAGTCAAAAGCGACTTGATCTAAGCTGCTAATAATCTGCACGTCAAAATCCTTATGTAACTGCAAGCTAGTGCTGGCATTGGCCT
The DNA here is from genome assembly GCA_044340835.1 of Polynucleobacter sp. Lineage (GTDB taxonomy): Bacteria > Pseudomonadota > Gammaproteobacteria > Burkholderiales > Burkholderiaceae > Polynucleobacter. The sequence goes on along the minus strand of JBIISV010000116.1, from coordinate 2,774 downwards.
CAACTACAGAAAGTTGATTGGCCGCAAAACCGTTGACTAGTAATCCGCTAATTAATGCGCGACCCATATTACCGCCGCCAATAAAGGTGATATGGGTGTTTTGGTTTATTTGTCGTGTGCTCATGCTTTTATCTTATCGCGCTTCCCAAAAATAGCACTGCCTATACGCACCATGGTGCTACCTTCAGCGATTGCAGCCTCCATATCCTCTGACATTCCCATGGAGAGGGTATCAAAGAAATCATACCCAAGATCATTACTATGTTTTGCCTTAATCCCAATAAAACAGTCCCGAACTGCAGAAAAAGCTTGGCGTTGTTGGCTTACATCATCGCTAGGTGCAGGGATTGCCATGAGCCCTCGGAGAGTAATATGAGGCAATTTAGCGATCGCATTACAAAGTATCTCTACTTCTTCAAGGCGAAGACCACTCTTACTTTCTTCTTCGCTCACATTAATTTGGACACAAACTTGGAGTTCGCCCAAATGAGGAAACTCAGCGCGCTGACTAGATAGACGCTCTGCAATCTTGAGTCGATCGATGCTGTGGACCCAGTCAAAATGTTCTGCTACTTCTCGAGTCTTGTTGCTTTGGAGTGGGCCGATAAAGTGCCATTCAAGCCACGGGCGTAATTTAGCGAGTTGCTGAATTTTTTCAACACCTTCTTGGACATAGTTTTCACCGAAAGCGATTTGCCCTGCATGCATTGCTTCCTCAACCGCCATAGCAGGAAAGGTTTTACTCACGGCAAGCAGTTGGATATCTTCAGGCTCACGCTTTGCTGCTAGTGCAGCTAACTCAAGTCGTTGCCTTACCAACATCAGGTTAGTAGTCACTTGGCTCATGATTTTGTTAGACCTTGTTGCTTAATAAGTTGATCAACGATCTCAATCCAATGGAGTACCGGTGTGTCATCTTGCTGGAGGTGGGCAATGCAACCAATATTTCCGGAGACGATGACTTCGGAACCAGATTCTTGACAAGCAGTTTGAAGGTGGCCTAGTTTATTTTTACGTAGTTGCTCAGATAATTCAGCCTGGGTTACTGAGTAGGTGCCTGCAGAGCCGCAGCAGAGGTGGCTATCGGCACAAAGACTAACACCAATACCAATGCCAGCTAACAAGCTCTCTACCTGCCCACGAATTTTTTGACCATGTTGAAGGGTGCAGGGTGGGTGGTACACCACACCAGGCTTTGGGTCTACTCCCACTAGATCAATGAGTTGATCCTGAAAGGCCGGCAAGATCTCTGAAATATCTTTAGTGAGTTCAGAAATTCTCTTTGCCTTGGTGGCGTATTGAGGATCGTTTGTAAATAAATGCCCATAGTCCTTTACCATCACGCCACAACCAGAAGCAGTCATGACGATGGCCTCTATACCTTGTTCAACTTGTGGCCACCAGGCATCGATATTTTGCTTAGCATTATCTAAGCCACCTGCTTGATCATTCAGGTGATAGCGCAAAGCGCCGCAGCAAGTGGCATTGGGTGCGCTAATGAGTTGAATCTTGAGTTTATCTAGCACCCGCGCGGTAGCTGAGTTGATGTTCGGCAACATGCCAGGTTGAACACAACCTTCAAGCAATAACATCTTCCGAGTATGGCTAGCTTGGGGTCTTGCATAAGGATCAGTATTGCTGGTGAGCGCTCTATTCTTGGCCTCAGGAATTTTGCGCTGAATACTAGCTGGCATGAGTGGGCGTACCAGACGACCAATTGCCATTGCCGAATTAAATAACTTAGGGCTAGTTAAACCTTCTTTGAGAGCCCAACGGGTGAGCTGCTGGCCAATCGGTCTTGCGGGAGTGCTTTCTTCTGCCCACTTACGACCAATATCAATCAAATTACCGTATTGCACACCGCTAGGACAAGTACTTTCACAATTGCGGCATGTGAGACAGCGATCTAAATGTAAGCGTGTTTTTTCAGTAGGGACTTGACCCTCTGCAATTTGTTTGATGAGATAGATGCGGCCGCGGGGACCATCTAATTCATCACCTAGAATTTGGTAGGTGGGGCAAGTAGCAGTGCAGAAGCCGCAGTGTACGCATTTACCAAGAATTCTGGCAGCCTCAATACCTTCTGGAGTATTGGCGAATTGAGGAGCAAGTTGAGTTTGCATAGGATGACTTAAAAAGATGCTTAAGGAAAGCGTGAAGTTGCAAATACACCGGCTGGATCAAATGATGCTCTGAGGCGCGCTTGTACCGCCTCTAAGGCTATTGAGTGTACTTGCTCACTCAGTAGGGTGAAGCGTTGATTGGTTGGATCAACTTTGGCCCCTTGCTTAAAGCGGGTAGCATGCCCACCGTTAGCATTAGCAAGCGCCTTGATGGCCATAAATGTTGGGTCATCACCAGGCGCTGTAAACCACCGTTGCTGACCATGCCACTCTAAAATAATCTCATCACGCATATTGGCAATCGTGAAGGGGCCGCATGCTGCAGGTAGCGCCAATCGATAAAGGATGTCATTGTGATTGATGTTCTGAAAAGCAGGTAGCTTTTGCTCGCGCAAGTTGCTCCAGAATTCTTCTGCAGCTTTTGGATCTAGCTCGACTACATTTACTGCAGCGCCAATTAGAGGTATCGCTGCCTTAACAGCGGCAGCCGCACCAGCTAGGCGAATAGTAAGCTCGCCATCATCATCACCCTTTGAGCTTCCAACCCAGCAACTTGCCGATAAAGGTAGGGGCTGTCCAGCCCACTCATTAGTGAGTTGCAAAGCACGTGCTTGAGAAAGATGAGAGCGTAGGGTGATTGTTGCCGCTGGT
>JBIISV010000115.1:0-6512 GCA_044340835.1 Polynucleobacter sp. | reverse complement strand
TAAAAGATCGAATGGCTTTATAGATTAAATCTGGTCGCTCTTCCTGAGGGTAATGTCCTGTAGGAATATCCGTACCCTCAAGATCATTTACCCACTTACCCCAAGCTGCTAATGGCGTGAAATGCCTGCCGCAGTGACTATTGCTCCCCCACAGAACCATGACAGGGCATTGAATTTTCTTATGATTTTCTAGGTCTGCAGTATCCATTTCAAGATCTATTGATACCGTTGCACGATAGTCTTCGCAGATCGCATGAATTTGCTCTGGAGTGGTGCAGCGAGCATATTCAGCAAATGCTTCTGGAGCAAATATTTTTAAGCCCACACCCTTTTTATTGAGCTTGTAATTAATGTAGTAATTTAAATCTGCACAGATCAGGCGCTCTGGAAAAGGCTCTTTTTGAGCCATGAAAAACCAATGGTAGGATTCTAGTCCCCAGCCCATAGTGACCTTAGTTAATACCTCATGAGTAGGCACAATATCTAAGGGCATAAATTTAGTGACCTTCTCAGGATGATCCAAACACATTCTGAAGCCAACGCGTGCACCGCGATCATGCCCAACTACGGGAAATTTCTCAAAGCCTAGCTGAGCCATCACCTTTACCGCATCATTGGCCATCGCACGAAATGAGTATTCCGAGTGATCGCCGCCGCCCAATGGCTTATCGCTATCGCCATATCCTCGCAGGTCAATGGCCACTACAGTAAAGTGCTTAGCCAAGGTTGGCGCAACTTTGTGCCAAGTGACATGAGTCAGTGGGTTGCCATGAATTAACAACAAGGGCGGACCGCTGCCCCCAATGACGCCATTAATATTGACGCCATCGCCTGGTAACTTAAAGGGCTTAAAACCCTCCATGAGGTTAGCATTATGCGGAATCAGGGCATCAAACTCTAAGGACTCAACATCAGCAGGAGTGAGGATTTTTTTTCTAGACATGAAATTCTTTCTTACTTATTTTTTCTTGCAGCAGCAAGATTAACAATCACATCAAAAGCCCTTTTCATAGCGCCTACGTCCGCAATGCCTTTGCCAACGATGTCATATGCTGTGCCATGTGAAGGAGTGGTGTACAAAGTCTTGAGACCACCAGTTAACGTTACGCCTTCAGTAAAGCCTAATAACTTAGTAGCAATCTGACCCTGGTCGTGATACATAATTACCACTGCATCAAAATCACCTGCACGCGCCTTTAAGAAAACGGTATCAGATGGAAATGGGCCTTCGCATGGAAGATTTTCTGCTCGCAATCTCTCTAAGGTCGGTCTGATGATTTCAATTTCTTCAGAGCCAAATAAACCACCCTCTCCATTATGTGGATTTAAAGCAGCAACTCCAATTCGGGGTTGTGCCTTTCCAAGACCGCGCATCGTCTCATGAGCCAAGCGCAATGCACCTTCGATTCTTTCTGGAATGACCAAATCAACCGCTTGACGCAGGCTCACGTGTGAGGTCACACGGAAAGTACAGAACAGTTTAATTAAATTAACTTCGCCGTAATAACCCTCATGATCATTCCACTTGGCAAACATTTCATGCTCATCCCGATACTTCCAGCCGCCTTTGTTTAATGCGCCTTTATTCAGCGGGGCAAAGCAAACTGCATCTATTTTTCCAGCATGAACCATGTCAGTCATCACTTTGAGGGTTTCACCAGTCAGTCGTCCTGACTCAACAGAAGTAAAGCCGCGCTCAATTTTGCTAGGGTCGACATTTTTCAAATCAATCATCTGAACCCCAGGCTTGCTCCAATCCACAGAATCAACATCACTCACAACATTAATCTGCATCTGAACTTTGGCATCAGCCATGCCAAGCTCAAGAACCCTGCGATCTCCCACTACCAAGACTTTCGCCTGCTCATTTGTAGCTGGATCAGCAAGAAGTTTTACAGCAACCTCAGGGCCAATACCGGTGACATCGCCCAACATTAGGCCAACAATTGGCTTTTGACTCATGAAATACCCTTCAGTGAAATAGTTATTCAAATACCATTCATGCAAAAGTGATAACTTTTACATCTGTTTTAGTCATATTAACTGATGAAATTGGGTTTATAGTTAAAATTAAGTAATCACTTTAATTACTTTATATTACGAATGAACCCATTTTCTGATATTGCCTTTTTCTCGCTCCTGATCAAAAAAGGCAGTCTTTATAGCGCAGCTCAAGAGATGGGGGTCACCCCTCCAGCTGTGAGCAAGCGGCTTGCAAATCTTGAGGCTCGCTTGGGCGTGAGGTTGTTGAATAGAACCACTCGACGCATTAGCCTCACTTCAGAGGGTGAGATCTATCTAGCAGAAGGAGGAAAGGTGCTCGATGATCTAGAAGCCCTAGAGCAATCTATAGCCAGTAGAAAAGCAATCCCAAGGGGAATTATTCGGATGGGCGCAACCCTTGGCTTTGGCCGAAAATATATTGCGCCAGCATTATCTAAATTCGTACGCACGTATCAAGATGTTGAAATACAGCTGCATCTTACAGACAAGCCAATTAATGCCCTTGAGCAAGATATAGACTTATACATTCATTTTGGAGATTTACCGAACACAAGACTAGCATCTAGGGCTTTGATTGCTAATAAACGTATTTTATGTGCGTCACCAAAATACCTCCTACGAAATGGCGTACCCCAAACCCCCAAGGACCTTGCCCAACATCAATGTATCTTCCTCAGAGAAAGCAATGAAACATTTGGCGCCTGGCATTTATATGCTGGCAATAAGCATGAAACGATTAAAGTTCGCGGGCAACTTACAACGAATGATGGAGAATCAGCAACCGCTTGGGCAATAGAGGGTCATGGTGTTTTAATGCGCTCCATTTGGGAAGTCGAGACCCACCTACGATCGGGCAGACTACAGCAAATACTGGCGGACTGGGACTTACCATCAGCAAATATCTCTCTAGTTTTTCCAGAAAAAAATCATATGTCTGCTGCAGTGCGCGCTTTAGTCGATTTTTTAGTAGAGAGCTTTAAAGATCAATCTTTACCCAAAACAAAATAAGGTCAAAAAATTCGCTTAAGCCATTATTTAAATGCCATGGCGATAATGAAGATACCGGAAGTTAACATCACCGTCTCCATCAATTGCAAAAATTGTTTTTCGGAGAGTACTAGTACAATTTTTTTTGAAAAAATAGAGCCAAGCACAACAAATGAGCCAATCGTCAAACCTTGAGCAATGGATGTGAAGTCTAATAATCCAAGCTCATGGAATACGATTCCCTTGGTAAATAAGATGGCTAAAGTGCTTGTAGCTTCTGTACCCAGGAAGGCCCCTTTATTTAGGCCATAAGCTAAGAAGAATGGCGTATTGATTGCGCCTGTAGTAGCAACAATACCCGTTAGGTAGCCAATAAATAGTCCGACAAATGCCATATTCCATAAGCGCAAAGTGAAATTCCGCCCGCGCAGCCAACGCCTTACCGGAATTAGAGTAATCAGAAAAATACCAAGCATTAGCTGAACTAAGGTCTCATTAAGAACCACCAGAGTATTAGCCCCTAATGCAACGGCAGGGATGGCGGTTAGGCTATAAACGAAGCAGACCTTCCAATCAATCAGTCGCCACCATAAAAATACCCGAGATAGATTTGCTACAGTTGCAGTAATTGCTATCACTGGAATGGCTTGAATTGGTCCGTAAAAATAAATTAATGCAGGCATAAGAATAATGGTGGTGCCAAATCCAATAACGCCACCGAAAATTCCAGCAAGAAAACCCAGAAAACCTAAAAGAGCATTAATCAACACTATCTCAAACATGCTGGCATTTAAATTTAATAGGTCAAAGGACTTCCTAGGAAAGCGCTCAAGTAAGCACCCCCACTAGGATTAGGTAAAAATTAAGTGGTGCTTATGCATTCGAAAATCTCAAGCAGGCTGAAGAAGTTCTAAGCCGCCCATGTAGGGTCGTAAGACTTTCGGAATCACAATGCTGCCATCGGCTTGCTGAAAATTTTCCAAAAGAGCTACCCCGGTTCTTCCCACTGCGAGACCGGAACCATTAAGGGTGTGAACTAATTCCGGCTTGCCTTGGCCAAGCTTCCATCTGGCCTGCATGCGTCTCGCTTGAAAGTCACCCATATTTGAGCAAGAACTAATCTCACGGTAAGCATTTTGCGATGGAATCCACACCTCTAGATCATAGGTTTTAGTGCTACCGAAACCCATATCACCTGTACAAAGCAATACTTTTCTATAGGGCAACTCAAGTAATTCCAAAACTTTTTCCGCATGTGCAGTTAATTCTTCAAGCAACTGCATCGACTCTTCTGGCTTTGCAATTTGTACCAGCTCTACTTTTTCAAACTGGTGTTGACGGATCATGCCACGCACATCGCGGCCGTAGCTTCCCGCTTCAGATCTAAAGCATGGGGTATGAGCCACAAATTTGAGTGGTAATTCTTCAGCGGCCGTAATGGTATCGCGCACTAAATTCGTTACAGGCACTTCTGCGGTTGGAATCAAATAGAAGTTTTCCATTTTTGCTTCGCCCGCATTGGTCCCTTTTGGATCTTCACTACCCACCTGGCGAGGAACCTTAAACAGATCCTCCTCAAACTTAGGAAGTTGGCCAGTACCTCGCATTGATGCGGCATTAACCATGAGAGGAACGTTGAGCTCTTCGTAACCATGCTGGCCTGTATGCAGATCGATCATGAATTGCGCTAAGGCGCGATGCAATCTAGCGGCAGGCCCCTTGAGCACTACAAAGCGTGAGCCACTAATCTTGGCAGCAGATTCAAAATCGAGACCCAATGGTGCACCCAAATCTACGTGATCTTTTACTGGGAATGCAAACTCGGGGATCGTGCCCCAACGCTTTACTTCCTTGTTTTCAGTCTCATCTTTACCAATGGGAACCGCTTCATCCGGCAGATTAGGTATACCCATTAAGAAATCTGTAATCTCCACTTGCAAGACTGCTAAGCGTGCCACACCCGATTCCATATCGACATTAATCTGCGTCGCTTCAGCCATCTCAGCCGCAGCATCCTCGCCCTTGCTTTTTTTCGTACCAATGGCTTTAGCCAATTGATTACGCTTAGCCTGCAACTCTTCAGTACGCGTTTGCAAAGATTTACGTTCAGACTCTAAGACATTAAAGCGTTCAACATCCAATTGAAATTTACGAGTAGCTAAACGGGCAGCAACTGCTGCGATATCTTTGCGGAGTAATTGTGGATCAATCATATATTGCTCTGGGTTTTTATTGAGGCTCTAGTTTAAGCGTAAGACTTCCGCACCTGGAGGTGGCTTGAAATTAAAGCGATTAGCAGGCAGAGTGACGTTGAGCTGGATCTTATCTAGGGTAACCAAGACAACGCTACCCAAGCCATCAATCAACTCTAAGGCCTTTGGTAGGCCATTAGCCATGCCAACGGAGATCTTAGTGTAAGGCAAGTCGTTTGCATTTTTAACATTAGGATTTTTCTTCGGACTAAGCGCAACCCATTTCATGCCCAACCGATCTTCACCTTCGACTAAATCAAAATGCTGGTCTAGAGAATTTTCACCGAACAAGATTGCGGCTGGGGTTGCAGCTAAAGCTTGGCCAGCAGCCCTAAAAGTGGCTTGATTTAAATCCTTATCCCACAATATCAATTGCTTGCCATCGGCAATCAGTTTTTGCTCATACGGCTTTTGGGTATCCCAGATAAAGCGACCTGGACGCTGAAATACAAAACGTCCCTGGGTTTGACGAATCACCTTTAAGCCCTTATCTTGCGGCTCATTGGCCCTAGGTGCGCGTAACTGCTGTTGTATAAATTCACCTTCAGCAGTTTTAGAAACACGCACAAACTGACGTAGTTGCTCGGCACCGCTCTCACCCTCTGCAAATACCCAGTTTGAAGTTAAAAGAAATAGGGCCCCTAGGGCTGCTGCCGATATCAATCTTTGCAAGAGAGTCGCCTTATTCAGAAGGACGATGGAGGATTTCACGATTTCCGCCATTACCCATCTTAGAAACTAATCCTGCTTTTTCCATATCCTCTAGTAAGCGCGCTGCTCGGTTATAACCAATCCGCAAATGGCGCTGAACTAATGAGATGGATGGACGCTTATTTTCCAACACAATGGCAACCGCTTGATCATATAAAGGATCTGCCTCGCCACCACCCTCACCAGTCAAGGCATCCATCGTAGACTCATCGGCACCCTCAAGAACACCATCGATGTAATTGGCTTCGCCCTTCTCTTTGAGCCACTCGACGACACGATGCACCTCATCATCAGAAACAAAGGCGCCATGAACGCGAACTGGCAAGCCAGTACCTGGAGCCATATAAAGCATGTCACCCATACCGAGCAGTGCTTCAGCACCCTGTTGATCCAAAATCGTGCGGCTATCGATCTTGCTGCTGACCTGGAAGGAAATCCGAGTTGGAACGTTAGCCTTGATCAGACCAGTAATCACATCCACACTAGGACGCTGAGTAGCTAAGACCAAATGAATACCAGCAGCACGTGCCTTTTGGGCAATGCGGGCAATCAACTCTT